>NZ_JAELTL010000003.1:0-155830 GCF_016428815.1 Serratia sp. ASV30
CCCGTCCGCCGCTCGTCACCCAGGAGCAAGCTCCTTGTGCTACCGCTCGACTTGCATGTGTTAGGCCTGCCGCCAGCGTTCAATCTGAGCCATGATCAAACTCTTCAATTAAAAGCTTGATTTGCTGACACTGTTCATTAAAGAACGGTGCAGCGATGCTCGAAAATTTACTTTCGTAATAATTCATTCACATGAATTACTGCTTGGTCACTCTTCAAGACTTGATATTTTTTTGCTACCGAAGTAGCTGGATATCGTCTTGTGAGTGCCCACACAGATTGTCTGATAAATTGTTAAAGAGCAGTGAGTTACGCGCTTTCGCTTGCTAACTCGAGGTGGCGTATATTACGCTTTCCTCTTTCAGAGTCAACCTTAATTTCAGTTTTTTTCTCTGCGACCTCCGGAGACTCTGTGAAGTTGTTCACATGTTCCGTGTCGATGGAGGCGCATTATAGGGAGCTGGTTCAGAATGACAAGGGTTAATATGCACTTTTCTTCCGACCGCTCACTATTCATGCATAACGCTGCTTAAACCCGCTTTTTAATCGCTGCAGGCAGCTCTTGCAGGCTGTTTAGCACCCAATCCGCCGCTTTCTCACCTTCTTCAGTTACTGGCTTGCCGGTGCGTACCAACACTTTAGTGCCGACACCTGCCGCTGCTGCCGCCTGCATATCCTCGATTTTGTCGCCAACCATATAAGAAGCGGCCAAATCGATATTCAGTTCTTTCTGCGCCTGTAGCAACATGCCCGGCTGCGGTTTGCGGCAATCACAAACCTGGCGATACTCTTCTATTACTGCTTCAGGATGATGTGGGCAGAAATAGATGCCGTCCAGATCGACATCGCGGTCGGCCATCGACCAGTCCATCCATTCTGTCAGACGCATAAACTGGTCTTCGCTGAATTTGCCGCGGGCAATGCCAGACTGGTTGGTGACCAGCACCAGCGCGAAGCCCATGTTTTTCAGTTCACGACAGGCGTCAATCACGCCATCGATAAACTGGAAATCATCTATTTCATGGACGTAGCCATGATCGATATTAATCGTGCCATCACGATCTAAGAAAATTGCTGGAACGCGTTGTGTCACCGGTATGCTCCTGAAAGCCTGAAAACCGCCCCAGTATCGCATGTTTTCGCCGAGACTGAGAATGATGAAGAATAGCGTTAACGTTGACTTGGACGTCTAGACGCCTTAACATCTGATCCAGACCTTGGCGCTGACCAAGGTCTCTCTTTATTAGGCCACGGCAACCAAGCTAAAAATAAGAAGAATATGATTAAACTTTCCAACATCACCAAAGTGTTCCAGCAGGGGTCGCGTTCCATTAGCGCACTCACCGACGTGACTCTTCACGTTCCTGCCGGACAGATTTATGGCGTCATCGGTGCCTCCGGCGCCGGTAAGAGTACGCTGATCCGCTGCGCCAACATGCTTGAGCGCCCGACGTCAGGTACCGTTCTGGTTGATGGCCAGGATCTGACCTCTCTGTCTGAAGGTGAGCTGACGCGCGCACGCCGCCAGATCGGCATGATCTTCCAACACTTTAATCTGCTCTCTTCACGTACGGTCTTCGGTAACGTTGCCCTGCCGTTGGAGCTGGACAACACCCCACGCGCGGAAATCAAAAAACGCGTGGTCGAACTGCTGGAGCTGGTTGGTCTGTCAGACAAGCACGATGCCTACCCCGCCAATCTGTCAGGCGGCCAAAAGCAGCGTGTGGCCATCGCCCGTGCTCTGGCCAGCAATCCTAAGGTGTTGCTGTGCGACGAAGCGACCAGTGCACTGGATCCAGCCACCACCCGCTCCATTCTCGAACTGCTGAAAGACATCAACCGCCGTCTGGGGCTGACCATACTGCTAATCACCCATGAAATGGACGTAGTGAAACGTATCTGCGATCAGGTTGCGGTGATCAGCCAGGGCCAGTTGATTGAGAAAGACAGCGTGAGCGAAGTGTTTTCACACCCCAAGACGCCGCTGGCACAGCAGTTTATCCAGGCTACGCTGCATCTGGATATCCCGGACGACTACGCCGCGCGCCTGGTGCCTGAGCGTACCGGTGGCCGTCAGCCGCTGTTACGCCTGGAGTTTACCGGCCGCTCGGTTGATGCACCGTTACTGTCAGAAGCGGCCCGTCGCTTCAACGTGAACAACAATATTATCAGCGCACAGATGGATTACGCTGGCGGCGTGAAGTTCGGCGTGATGCTGGCTGAACTGCACGGCTCCGATGAAGATGCACAGGCAACGATTAAGTTCCTACAAGAAAATCAGGTAAAAGTAGAGGTTCTGGGTTATGTCTGAGGCAATGATGTGGTTAATGGCACGTGGCGTGTGGGAAACCGTTACGATGACCTTTGTCTCCGGCTTCTTTGGCTTTGTGCTTGGCTTGCCGGTTGGCGTACTGTTATATGTGACCCGCCCCGGGCAAATCATTGCCAACAATACCGTTTATAAGGTGTTGTCCGGGTTGGTGAACATTTTCCGTTCCATCCCGTTCATTATCCTGCTGGTCTGGATGATCCCGTTCACTCGCATGATCGTTGGCACCTCTATCGGTTTGCAGGCGGCTATCGTTCCACTGACCGTAGGCGCGGCTCCCTTTATCGCCCGTATGGTAGAAAACGCCCTGTTGGAGATTCCGTCAGGTCTGGTTGAAGCCGCTCGTGCCATGGGTGCGACTCCTATGCAAATCATCACCAAAGTGCTGTTGCCTGAAGCGCTGCCAGGTTTGGTGAATGCCGCTACCATCACGCTGATCACCCTGGTGGGCTATTCTGCAATGGGCGGTGCCGTCGGTGCCGGTGGCTTAGGTCAAATTGGTTATCAGTATGGTTATATTGGTTATAACGCTACCGTGATGAATACGGTATTAATATTACTGGTGGTGCTGGTGTATCTGATCCAGTTTGGTGGCGACCGTATCGTGAAGGCCGTTACCCACAAATAGCTTTACCCACGCGCTGACATCTACTCGATAGCTTTGCTGCACCCGGCAGGATAAAGAGTAAAGCGTATTTCATATGCGAGTCTAATTGAGGAAGGGATATGTCGTTAAAATTTAAATCCATCGCAACAATCGGCGCACTGATCGGTACTCTGGCTCTGGCCGGTTGTGGCCAGGATGAAAAAGATCCAAACCATATCAAAGTGGGTGTTATTGTTGGTGCTGAACAGCAAGTGGCTGAAGTGGCACAAAAAGTGGCAAAAGATAAGTATGGCCTGGACGTTGAGCTGGTCACCTTCAACGACTACGTGTTGCCAAACGAAGCCCTGAGCAAAGGCGATATCGATGTCAACGCCTTCCAGCACAAGCCTTACCTGGATCAGCAGATCAAGGATCGTGGTTATAAGCTGGTTACGGTAGGTAACACCTTTGTGTACCCGATCGCCGGTTACTCCAAAAAGATCAAATCCATTGATGAGCTGCAAGAAGGTTCACAGGTAGCACTGCCTAACGATCCAACCAACCTGGGCCGTTCACTGTTGCTGCTGCAAAAACAGGGTCTGATCAAGCTGAAAGACGGTGTTGGCCTGCTGCCAACCGTACTGGACGTGACCGAGAACCCGAAAAACCTGAAGCTGGTTGAGCTGGAAGCACCACAGCTGCCACGTTCACTGGACGATCAGCAAATCGCGCTGGCCATCATCAACACCACTTATGCCAGCCAGATTGGTTTGACGCCGGCCAAAGACGGTCTGTTTGTTGAAGATAAAGACTCACCTTACGTCAACATCATGGTTGCCCGTGAAGATAACAAAGACGCGGAAAACGTGAAGAAATTCGTTCAGGCTTACCAGTCTGACGAAGTTAACGAAGCGGCCAACAAGATCTTTAACGGTGGCGCAGTAAAAGGCTGGTAATCGTTCCTTAGCCATTTTATTCCGATAATTGCAAGACGGGCTACGGCCCGTCTTGTTATTTGCGCCAGAGATTGCTTCAATAGCGCCACTTTGATTATAAAATGGCAGGGACTCTCAATGCGTGTTTTACCTCTCTGTTTGTTAGCGCTCGCGCTGACTGGATGCTCAACGCAGCACACGGCTCCATCCACAACAAACAGCACAACAACTACGGCCGCTCCCGCTCCGGTAAAAGCCACCCCAGCAGCCCGCCCGGCCCCGGTAAAACTGTACAAGAGTGCAGAAGAGCTGGTCGGCAAGCCTTTCCGCGATTTAGGTGAGGTTTCTGGCGAATCCTGTCAGACCACGGTTCAGGACTCTCCGCCAAATCTGAATACCGCACGTAAGCGTATGCAGACCCGGGCTTCCTACATGAAGGCCAATGCGGTGCTACTGCATGACTGCCAGATTGTCAGCGGCGTCGCCGGTTGTTACCAGCAGGCCATCTGCCAAGGCTCTGCGCTTAACGTCTCTGCCAAATGACCGAATTTGTTTTTGAGCAGATCGGCACCATCCGTTCTCCGTATAAAGAGAAATTCGCGGTTCCCCGTCAGCCAGGGCTAGTGGAAGACGGCGGCGGTGAACTGCTGTTGCTGCCGCCTTACAATCAGCCCGAAGCGGTACGTGGCCTCAGTGAGTTCAGCCATCTGTGGGTGATGTTTGTGTTTCATCAAACCATGGAAGGAGGCTGGCGTCCTACCGTGCGGCCTCCTCGTCTGGGCGGCAATGCGCGTATGGGTGTGTTCGCCACCCGTTCGACCTTTCGCCCTAACCCGTTGGGTATGTCCCTGATCGAGCTGAAAGGCATTCGGACTCAAGGGGGCGAGGTGGTACTGGAGCTGGGCAGCCTGGATTTGGTTGACGGTACGCCGGTGGTCGATATCAAACCCTATTTGCCGTTTGCCGAAAGCCATCCGCAAGCGCGAGCCGGGTTTGCTCAGGCGGCTCCTGCTGGCGATATGCCGGTGTATTTCTCGCCCGAAGCGGAACAACAGCTGCAGCAACATGTGCGGCGCTATCCCAACCTGCGCCGTTTTATCACTCAGGTTCTGGCGCAAGATCCTCGCCCCGCCTATCGAAAAGAAGAAGCCAGCGGGCGCGAATATGCGGTATGGTTATTGGAGTTCAACGTGCGCTGGCGGATCGTTGATAGTCAAAGCGAAGTGTTGTCGCTCGACGCCCGTTAAAATTCCGCCCGCTCTCTTTTGACAACCGGCTTGCGCTGGTAAACTAAGCCACTTTTGAAAATTTTGGCGGCCAACCCTGGCAGCCCGATGCAATTTGCAGTTCTAACGGAACCAAAACACCATGCGTACAAGCCAATATCTGCTCTCCACACTGAAGGAGACACCTGCCGACGCCGAAGTGATCAGCCACCAGCTGATGCTACGCGCCGGGATGATCCGCAAGCTGGCCTCCGGTCTTTATACCTGGTTGCCGACCGGCCTGCGCGTTCTGAAGAAGGTTGAAAACATCGTTCGCGAAGAAATGAACAATGCTAACGCGATCGAAGTTTCCATGCCGGTTGTTCAGCCCGCCGACCTCTGGCTGGAAAGCGGCCGCTGGGAGCAATATGGCCCGGAATTGCTGCGCTTTGTCGATCGCGGCGAGCGTCCCTTTGTGCTTGGTCCAACCCATGAAGAAGTGATCACCGATCTGATCCGCAACGAAATCAGCTCCTACAAGCAGCTGCCGCTGAATTTCTTCCAGATCCAGACCAAATTCCGTGACGAGGTTCGTCCACGTTTTGGCGTAATGCGCTCGCGTGAATTCCTGATGAAGGACGCCTATTCCTTCCATACCACCCAGGAATCCTTGCAGGTCACCTACGACGCGATGTACGAGGCCTACAGCAAGATCTTCAACCGCATGGGTCTGGATTTCCGTCCGGTGCTGGCCGATACCGGTTCTATCGGTGGCAGCGCTTCGCATGAATTCCAGGTGCTGGCAGACAGCGGTGAAGACGATATCGTGTTCTCAACCGGTTCCGACTATGCTGCCAACATCGAGCTGGCCGAAGCGGTTGCCCCTGCACAGCCACGTGCTGCGGCAACGGAAGAACTGCGCATCGTCGATACGCCGAACGCCAAAACCATCGCCGAGCTGGTAGAGCAATTCCAACTGCCAGTAGAGAAAACGGTGAAAACCTTGATGGTGCACGCCCGTGAAGAGAGTGGCCACAAGCTGGTTGCCCTACTGGTGCGCGGCGATCACGAGCTGAATGAAATCAAGGCCGAGAAACTGCCACAGGTCGCGGTTCCACTGACTTTCGCCACGGAAGAAGAAATCCGTGCAATCGTCGGCGCAGGCCCAGGATCCCTTGGCCCAGTCAATTTGCCGATCCCAGTGGTTGTCGATCGCAGCGTAGCCGCTATGAGCGACTTCGGCGCGGGTGCCAACATCGATGGCAAACACTACTTTGGCATCAACTGGGAGCGTGATCTGCCGCTACCACAGAGCGCCGATATCCGTAACGTGGTGGAAGGCGATGCCAGCCCAGACGGGAAAGGTACGCTGCTGATCAAGCGCGGTATCGAAGTGGGCCACATCTTCCAGCTGGGTACCAAGTATTCAGAAGCGATGAAAGCCACCGTTCAGGGTGAAGATGGCCGTAATCAGGTGCTGACCATGGGTTGCTACGGCATCGGCGTGACGCGCGTGGTGGCTGCTGCCATCGAACAGAATCACGATGACCGTGGCATTATCTGGCCGGACGCAATTGCCCCGTTCCAGGTAGCGATTCTGCCAATGAACATGCACAAGTCATTCCGCGTGCAGGCACTGGCTGAAGAATTGTACGATACCCTGCGTTCACATGGCATCGACGTGATCCTGGACGATCGTAAAGAGCGCCCAGGCGTGATGTTTGCCGATATGGAACTGATCGGCGTACCTCACTCCATCGTGATCGGCGATCGTAACCTCGACAGCGAAGAAATTGAGTATAAAAATCGCCGTGTTGGCGAGAAGCAGATGATCAAAACCGGCGAAATCGTTGATTTCCTGCTGGGCCAGATCCAACGCTAATCGCTAGACAAAGCCCCCCAGATGGGGGGCTTTATTGATGGATGTTGTTGTTAAAGGATTAACTTATGCCATTACGCAGCCCCCCGGCTACCCGCCTGTTTGCTTTGCTTTCAGTTTTTTTGACCGGTTGTACCATGGACGTAGGCCTATCCGACCGTGATAAACACTCCATCAATCCCGTCAACGTTCAGTTCCAATCGTTAAGCTCCGCCCCTGGAAAAACTCTGCGCGAAATCAATCAGGCCGATCTGCAAGAGGGAGACCTGCTGTTCTCCTCAACTATCGGTTTGAAATCACTCGGGATCCGTATCTTGAGTACTTCGTCAGTCAGCCATGTGGCCGTGTATATTGGCGAAGGCCAGGTTGCCGAAGCGGTAGGGGAAGGCGTGCAGATTATCAGCCTGAAAGATGCGCTGACCCATAGCGACAAGATGTTTGCTTTGCGCATCCCCGATCTGACACCGGAGCAGGCTAGCCAAATCCGCCAATTCGCCAGCCAAAAAGCCGGCAGCCGGTATAACTATCTGGGCATTGCCGAGATGGTGCCCTTTATGATGACCAAGCAGCTGTGTTCGCTGAACCCCTTCTCTGCCGATTTCCGCCAGCAATGTGTCAAAGGCCTGGCCGCAGCCCAGCTCAAGGCGCCGACCGGTGCCGAGTCGTCGTATTTCTGTTCGGAGTTTGTGATTGCCGCGTTTGAAAACGCGGGGCATCCGTTGACATTGGCCGCCCCAGGCTGGGTCAGTCCGGGCGATTTACTGCATATGCGGGAAGGGGATATTGCCACGCTGGCACCTAGCAAAGCGCTGGTTTACGTTGGCCATATCAAGCCGGGGATCTATTTACGCTCGCGGGCGTTGGCAAAAAATCAGGCCCCTCACCCTAACCCTCTCCCACAGGGAGAGGGAACCGATCGAGTTCGCTGATTATTCTGCGTAATACCTTAACTTTTTGTTCCTACTCCCCACATTCCAAAGTCGCACGAACTAATCGAGAGGGAGAGGGAACCGATCCAGTTCGCTGATTATTCTGCGTAATACCTTATCTTTTTGTTCCTACACCCTACATTCCAAAGTCGCACGAACTAATCGAGAGGGAGTGGGAACCGATCGAGTTCGCTGATTATTCTGCGTAATACCTTATTTTTTGGTTCCTACTTCCTACATTCCGAAGCCGCACGAACTCATCAAGAACTCCGGGCAGCTCCCTCTCCCTGTGGGAGAGGGTTGGGGTGAGGGGGATCAGTTAGCACAGCTCTTGCTGCTGTCGAAAGTGATCTTGCCACCGGGTTCCGGGATCAGCGCTTTTTGCATCTGCCCTTCTTCCATGGAAGGCTGCACGCTGAAATGCCCGTTCAACATCAGGAATACCGGTTCGCCCGGCGCCCGCTGAGCCTTCAGATAGCCCTGCTCCAGCGCGATATTATTCGCTACCGGGAAGGTTTTGCCAGTGGCACAATCCTTAAATACCGCCGCGTCGGCCATATAGGTATACAACCCGGTCAACGGCATCGGCGTTTTCGGCAAGGCTTTGGTCACCGGCGACAGCACATAATTAAGCTGAGAGACAATCGGTGCTCCACTGCGGTCCAGCATTCTCAATTGCTTGCCTTCCGGGTGGAAATAACGTTTTTCACCGTTGCTCTCGGTCAGCACCAGCTTATCTGCCGTACGCGCCCATGTGCCGTAACTGGCAAAGGTTTGATCGCCATCTTTAGCGCCACGATAGGTTTCCTGCAACACAAAGGTGCCGTCCTCATCGAGGAACAGCGATGTGTCCAGCCCGGAGCAGTCCGCACAAGGCAATAAGCCCTGATAGCTCTGCTGCATCGGCTGAAGCGCTTGTTCTTTTGGCTGGTATTGATTGTTACATCCCAGCAATGAAAGGGCTCCTGCCGCTAAAAACAGGGCGATAGTTATTTGCTTCAAGTTATTCTCCTGTTGTCATCCATTGATATCCACGGCGTAGGCTAAGGCTGAACCTTGCCGCGCAGTGCCTTGGTGGCACCTTTGCGCACCTTGCCTTCAAGACGGCGTAATTTGGCCCCTTTACTGGGTTTGGTTGCCCTACGCGTCTTTTCGACCACTATCGCCTGCTGGATCAGCGCCACCAGCCGGGCCAGTGCCGCTTCACGATTCATTTCCTGGCTGCGATATTCCTGCGCTTTGATAATCACCACCCCATCACCGGTCACTAAATGATGGTTAAGCGCCAACAGCCGTTCTTTATAGCACTCTGGCAGGCTGGATGCCCGGATGTCAAAGCGCAAATGGATCGCCGTTGAGGTTTTATTCACATGCTGACCACCCGCACCCTGCGCGCGGATCGCCGTTAATTCTATTTCGTTGTCCGGTATGGCTACGTTTCTTGACAGTTCCAGCACCGGTTATTCCTGCGCCTGCTGCCATTCGGCAAATTGAATTTCCAGACTATTCTGAAGGTCTGACAGCCAGATGGTCCCTTCCTGCAGCGTGGCCTGTAGCGTCATATTGCGGCTGGCTAACGCGGTCAAGCGGGACAGTTGTTCATCATCGAGAAAACGAATACTCAGGTTCTTGTGGTTGGCGACTTTGCTCTGCATAGACTGCCACCAGACATGCCCGGCACGATCACCATAGGCGTAAAGCACCACCCTAGGTGACTGATTGCAGGCCTTTTTGATGCGTTTCTCATCCGGCAGCCCCAGCTCTATCCACATTTCCAGCCCGTTATGGTCGTTGCGCCGCCAGATTTCCGGCTCGTCTTCCGCACTCAGTCCCTTGGTAAACACCAGGCGCTCATCGGCATGGCAGATCCAGGCCAGCAGGCGCAGCATCATGCGCTGTTCGGTTTCTGAAGGATGCTGGGCCAGGGTGAGTGTGGTATCACAGTAAAAGTGACGATCCATATCAGCGATATTGAGCGTGGCTTTATAAATTGTTGCTTTCAGCGCCATGGGTAACCTCATTATTAACAGGCCACATTGTACTTGATCAGGGCAGCCCGCAGCCAGCACGGGGAGCATCAGGAGTGGACTAATGCCCAAAAAGAGGAACTAATAACTCCCTAACACCTGTGCTATAGTCCTTTAGATAGGATTTAACCCCGAGTGTCTGTGCCTTATTGCAGCCTGCGTGGCAATAATGCAGAGATCCTAAAGGGAGGCCATTGTGCAACAATACTGTGAGTTAGTACGACGTTTTTACGCTCAGATCGGCAGTGGAGATCTAGGCTACGTGCCGGATGCACTAGCATGTGTGTTAAAGGCATTGGACGAGGTTGCCGCGAATAGCGAGCTGCCGTCCTCCGTTAGGGAACAGGCGGCATTTGCCGCCGCTAACTTATTGGTGAGCGACCATGTTGATGAATGATGAGTACCAATCCATCAATTGCGATGACTATGAAAGCCTGGAACTCGCCTGTCAGCATAACTACATTCTGAAGCTAGAGTTACGCGACGGAGAGAAGTTCGAAGGCATTGCCACCGAGTTGAAATTTACCAAGGGCGTTGAGTACCTGATTGTCGATCAGGCCGGAAGTGCTCTCAGCTTGCGTCTGGATCACATCCTCAGTTTCAGTCATCCGGAAATCGGTACCGTGGTTGTCAGCCTGTCAGACTGACTTTGCGGTAACGCCATCTCCACAGGGCAGCCCAAGGGCTGCCCTCGTCATTTAAGGCTTCAGGCTGGCGTAATAGGCCGCCAGGTCGGCAATATCCTCATCCGACAGACCTGAGACATAGGCCTTCATCACTTCCGCCTGCCCGCCAGAGCGCTCCCCTTTCTTGTAAGCCTGCAAAGAGTGCTCCAGATACATTTGATTCTGCCCGGCCAGATTCGGGTACATCGGAACCGAAACTTTGCCTTCCGCGCCGTGGCAGGCCATGCAGCTGGCCGATTTATCCTTGCCTGCCACCGCATCGCCCGCCGCCATCGCGGAAAAACTCAGTACGCTGGCCATCACTACCATTACGCTCACCAATTTCATTGCCCACTCCTCACAGCAGATTGTTATTATTTTTTTTCCAGCCAAGCCGCCAGGCCGGTTGCCCCGCAGACGCTTGCCCTTCCTCAGTAATAAATACGCCCACGGCAGCGATTAACTGCTCATCATAATAGAGCAACGGGATACGTTCACGCTGCCACGGTGGAATAGCCAACTCTTGCCACAGTTTTTTGATCGGACGTGAACCGGCACGGCCAACAATCCGCGCCCTGCCCTTGGCGGTAAAGCGCACACTGACCGACTCATGCTCTAAAGGGGCGCGTATCAGGCATTCACCTTCGCCCACGTACAGAGTACCCAGTCCGTCTGGTAATGCCAGTGGAGCCTCATTAGGCCAGGTCAATCGTGTGCCGCTCAGATCAGCCATCAGCGGTAGCAGGTACAAGCGCTGGCGAAAACGGCGGATCTGGTAGTTCCCGAGTTGCAGCTGCGGTTCGGCATCTTCCCGGCTTAATGCCACTTCCTGCCATAGCCGATGCAAGCTATCTCGCGCAGGCATGGTGACACCAAACAGCCCAATCCAGCGCCGTAGCAAAGCATAGCGCCTGGCAGCAGAGCAGGTAGCCAATTCGGCGATAGCGAGCGAGTTTTCGCCATCCAGCAGTTGGGTTAATTGCTCAGCCAGCAGCTCATCAAGCAGTTGCTCCTGCTCGGCACATAATTCAGCGCTGCGTGCGGTGGCGGCAGCAAAATGCGGCCAACGTTGATTCACTATCGGCAAAACGTTCAGACGTAAGAAGTTGCGATCGAAGCGGGGATCCTGATTGCTGTCATCGTCGATCCACTGCAGTTGATGCTGGTGTGCGTAGGCTTCCAACTGCTGGCGCGATATTCCCAACAGCGGGCGCAATAAGGGATTGTTACCCAAGCGGGTTTGTGCGGCCATGGCAGACAGGCCCGCAGGGCCGCTGCCGCGTTTTAAGGCCAGCAAGAACGTTTCACATTGATCGTCAAGATGTTGCGCCGTCAGCAAAGTCTCGTCTGCGGTCAACGTTTCTGCGAAAACAGCGTAGCGGGCCGAACGGGCCGCGGCCTCGATCCCCCCAGGCCGCCCCTCTAGCTGAACATGTTTTACCACCAGCGGGACCTGCCAGCGTTCACATTGCTGCTGGCAATGTGCCACCCAATCATCGGCAAAACGGCTCAGGCCATGGTGCACATGCACCGCGCGCAGGGCGATGTCCGGTTGCTGCTGGCGCAACAGCACCAGCAGGTGCAGCAGTACGCTGGAATCCAGACCGCCGCTGAACGCCAGCAGCAGTTGGCGTTCAGCCCCTAGATGGTCGGCAATCTGTGTCAGGAGGTGGTGGGTCTTCATCAATTGAGCTTAGTGACATCTACATAACTGCACGTTAACCAGCCCACCGCCATCAATCAAGCATTAACCGCGCTATCATTGCGACGGGTCATTCCCCACCACAGCACCAGAGCCACCAACACCAAGGCCGCACTGCCTGCTGCTCCCCAGCCAATCTGGGTGAAAACCTTGCCGTAAGCTTCAATCATCGCATTACCCAACTGGCTTTCGGTGGTCTGGTTGGCAATCAGGCCCGCGAGATAATTAGCCACCGAGCCCGTCGCCAGCATATAAATACCGGTCAGCACGCCAGTGACACCGGGAATATCCAACCGGGTGATTTGAGCCATCGCTACCGGATCGATAAACAGTTCGGCAAATCCCATCACCGCCAGCCCTGCCACCATCATCCCCATCGAGGCCTGGCCGTGCAGTTCCCCCCAGCGCGCATTTAATGCCATCAGCATAAAGCCCACAGCAATCAACAGCAGGCCAAAGGCAAACTTGCACCAGATGCGCACGGTCTGAGCGTTTCCCTGGCTGTTACGCATCAGGCAGGCCAGCAGCACGCCGCCGAGCATGACCGCAAAGGCGTTTACCGACTGGAACAGCGCCGTAGGCACCGACCAAGAGAACCATTGCCGGTCAACAAAGTGATCGATAAACAGGCTGATCGAACTGCCGCCCTGTTGGGCAAAGGCCCAAAACAGCGTTCCCAGCAGCATCAAGATGATGATTTGCCATAACGCTCGCCGTTGCTCACCGCTCACCCGCCAGAGGATACGCATGACGATCACCACCGCAGCGGCGCACACCACGCCAAGCAGATACCCGGCCCAGTTGTGAATGAACAACAGCGCGAAAAACAGCGGAGCACACAGCCCCCCTGCCACCAGCCAGAACCAATGCGGCAAGCGTAACGTGGTGGCCTGTATCAGCGGGATATTCACCCCGCGCGTATGCCGAAAGTGTTTGCTCCCCGACAGGAAGATCATCAGCCCGGCAAACATCCCTATTCCCGCCAGTGCAAAGCCGACGTGCCAACCATAGCGTTCAGCGGCTAACCCACAGGCGATCGGAGCCAGGATGGAGCCAACGTTCCCCGCGGCATACAGCAGAGAAAACCCGCCTTCCCGCCGTGGGTCCTGCGCCTGGTACAGCTCTCCCAGCAGGCAGCTGATATTGGATTTAAACAGGCCGTAGCCGCAGATGATGATGCCCAGCGCCAGGTAAAGGGCGTTGGCCGAGACCGCTCCCAGCCCCAATACGATATGGCCCAAGGTCATCAAGGCCGCCCCAGCAATCACCGAGACGCGGTTGCCCAACAGGCGATCGGCCAGCAAGCCGCCCAGAATGGGGGTGACATAAACCAAAGAGGCATAAGCGCTGAAAAGGGTGATGGCGTGGCTATCGGAATAGCCTAACTGGTGGGTCAGGTAGAGGATCAGTAACGCGCGCATGCCGTAAAAACTAAAATACTCCCAGATTTGTATCGCAACGACGTAGTAGATAGCGCGCGGCTGTGAGGGTGTTTTCATGGTGTACTCCCATCAGGATAACAAAGGGGAAAGCGTCTGTGCTTTCCCCTGTGATGCCATTATTCCGCTTTCAACACTTTCACCGTGTAGCGACCATCCGGCTGGCGGTAAGCCCCGTGAATATCGGTCTCAAAGCCCGGATAATGCGCGCCGATTTCACACAGCATTTGCAGGAACTCGAGCACCGGGCGGCTTTCTTCGGTCAGCATTTCACCCGGCATCACCAACGGCACGCCTGGAGGATAAGGCAGGATCATATTGGCATTGACCTTGCCGACCATATCCTCCAGATAGACTTCCTCCACTTCGCCGTGCAGCTCTTTCTGGAAGGCGTGGTAAGGGTTCATCACCATGGTTGGCAGCACTTCAAACGCACGGTACATCAAGTCCGGCAGGTTGTGATGCTCGACCAGGCGATGGATGTTCTGCGCCAGATCCTGGATGCGCATGTTTTCATAGAACTCAGGCGCTTCCTGATACAGCGATGGCAGCATGTTTTTCACTCGCAGGTTCAAATCGAACGAGCGTTTGAAATCGGTCATCGCACGCAGCAGGCTCAACGCCTTGGTTTTATCGATACCAATGCTGAACAGGAACAGCAGGTTGTACGGGCCGGTTTTCTCCACGATGATACCGCGCTCATCCAGGTATTTGGCTACCAGGCTGGCCGGGATACCGAACGGCTGCATCTCACCTTCTTTGCTCATCCCTGGGGTGAGGATGGTCACCTTGATCGGGTCGAGATACATGTGTTCGTTATCGATGTTTTTGAAGCCGTGCCAGGCGCTGTCGGAACGCAGCGGCCAGCATTCTGGCTCATCGATATGCTCCGGCTGCCAGACGTCAAAGAACCAGCCTTCGGACTCCACTTTCAGCCGTTTGATTTCCTTACGGAACTTGATGGCACGCTCGATGGAACCGTTAATCATGCGCTTACCAGCGTTGCCCTTCATCATCGCAGCGGCGGTTTCGGTGGACGCCACGATGCCATAATGCGGCGAGGTGGTGGTGTGCATCATATAGGCTTCGTTAAAGGTCTCTTCGTTGATGTCACCCTTCACGTGGATCATCGAAGCCTGCGAGAACGCCGCCAGCAGTTTGTGGGTCGACTGGGTTTCATAGATCACCTTGCCTTCAACCCGGCCGCCGCTCATGCCGCATTTGCCTTTATAGATCGGATGGAAGTTGGTGTAAGGCACCCAGGCAGAATCGAAGTGGATCGATTTAACATCCAGAGTCTGTTTGATGAAATCGGTGTTGTACAGCAAGCCGTCGTAGGTGGAGTTGGTGATCACCGCGTGCGCTGGCCAACTGGCGTTCGGCGTTTCTTTCACCCGTTTAGCGATGGTGGCACGGCTGAATTCGCTCTGCGGGATGCCACCGAGAATACCGTAGGCATTACGGGTTGGCCGGAAGTAAATCGGCGTGATGTCACTCATCATCATCAGATGGGTCAATGATTTGTGGCAGTTACGGTCGATCAGCACGGTGCTGCCGGCCGGAGCGGCATACATGCCGACAATCTTGTTGGCGGTGGAGGTGCCGTTGGTCACCATGTAGCTGCGTTCGGCATTGAACACGCGGGAAATGTACTCTTCAGCCTCTTTGTGCGGGCCGGAGTGATCCAACAGCGAACCCAGTTCGGAAACCGAAATGGAGATGTCAGACTTCATGGTATTCGGGCCGAAGAAGTCATAAAACAGGCTGCCTACCGGGCTTTTCTGGAAGGCAGTGCCGCCCATATGGCCTGGAGTACAGAAAGTATATTTGCCTTCACGCACGTATTTGAACAGCGCCTTGGTCAGCGGCGGCAGGATGGCATCGATATACTCGTCGGTGTTCTGTTTGATCTTGGCGGCGATATCTTTTGCCGCGCCCAGCGCATATTCGAAGAAACGCACCTGCATACGCAGATCGTTGAGGCTGACATCGAGCGTCGAATAAGTGTTGGCGAAGGCATACAGCGGCATGTATTCATTGAGCTGGCTGATCTCTTCGCACAGCTCAAGGTTGTATTTGTCCCAGTCGAAAATCACGCCGCACAGGCGGGCATTGTTTTCGATCAGCTTTAATAAATCTTCGCGGTCATTAGGGTAGACGATGCGGAAGTCCAGGCTTTCCAGCGCCTGATGCAGTTCGCGGATCGGCTCTTCTTTGAAGTAGACACCCATGTGATTCATGATGGCAATAACGTTCATAATCATTTCTCCAGGCAAAGCGGGCCCCTTCCCGTCGCGGCTGACAGGTCGGAAAGAAAGGGGCTGGGTAAATTCAGTGGGTCAGAGCACGCAATCTCAGTGCGCTTTGGCCGTGGCGCTGTCGTTGACCGCAGCGGCTGCTTTGGCAACCTGGCGGGTATTCATTTTGCGGGCATAGAACATCAGGATGATCAGGCTGACGATAAAGGTGCCGGACAGTTCGAAGGAGTTGGCGCCCATCAGGGCGATAAAGCAGAACCCACAGCCCAGTACCGACGCCACCAGGCTCAGCAGGTTACGCACGTTGACACCTTCAAAGCGGATCAGGTCAACGCAGGAGTAGAAGTAAGGCAGCATGGTCAGCAGCACCGCAATCCCGGTCAGTTCGCCGAACAGGTCGGAAGCTTTGCCGCCGCTGGAGTTCATCACGGTGATCAACACCATCAGCGCGGTCATTTTGCAGCTTGCCAACAGCAGGCCCTTCTTCGGAATGCCGTTTTTATCCAGTTCGCCATACACTTTCGGGAAGTTGCCGTCGTTGGCTGCACGCACCCCGGCCTGACCTACCAGCATCATCCAGGAACCCAACGAGGTCAGGCAGGCAAAGGCGGTGAAAGCGGATACCATCGGAGCTGCCCAGTTGCCCATAATGGCGGAGGCGCTGATGGCGAAGGGAGCACCACTGGCAGCCATTTGCGCTGCAGGGAACATCCCGCTCATCACCTGAGTGGCGGCAATATAGATAATCCCTGCCAGGCCAGTACCGAGCATGGTCGCCAGTGGTACGGTGCGTTTGGGATTTTTCACCATCCCGGTGCTGACGGCGGCGGATTCAACGCCGATAAACGCCCACAGGCAGAGCAGGATACTTTTCACCACTGCATGGCTGTCGGTGGTACCGGAGGTATTCCAGTTGGCTTGATAGGTTGCAACATCAAACCAGTGCCAACCGGCCACGGCGGTGATCACTATCGGGATCAAGACCAGTACCAGACCCAGCGTGGTCAAGCGACTGACCCAGGTACCCCCCAGCAGATTGACAAAGGTGAATATCCAGACGATGGCGATACAGGCAATCCCGGCCGGAACTGGATTATTCAACGCGGGGAAGAAAGTCGAAAGATAAGAAACGGCGGTAATACCGATTGCCAGGTTACCGATCCAGTTGGCATGGTAGTAAAGCACGCCAGTCTGGAAACCAAACGCCGGGGAGATTTCCCCCGCATAGGCAATTGGCCCGCCTTGCTGTGGGTTTTTAGTTGCCAGGCGGGCGTAAACATAAGCCAATGACATCGCGCCGACGATAGAAATCACCCATCCCCAGATGGCGATAGACCCCAGACTTGCCAGGTTTGCCGGTAATAAGGCAATCCCGCTCCCCATCATATTACCGGCGACGACGCCGGTGCAGGCAATAAGCCCTATTTTCTTGGATGAAGCCATGGTCAGTTTCTCCTGATTATCGATGCTGATAAGTGCTGAGCATTAAGAAGCGAGATTAATGAACAGACTTGATAATCAGGATGCTAACGATAGGCCAAAATAAAGTCCTAAAGATAAGGTGAAATTACGCTCATGATCCTACAAATGACAACTTGAGGTTTATGGTGAAAATATCAAGGTGGCAGCATGAGCTAAAGAAAAGGTAAACATTGTTTATAAACAACAGGATACTGGCACGAAGTGGCGGTAGTCAAGAGGGAAGCCGATGGGAGTCATGCAGAACACCGACGCGCCGTAAATCCATTTCTGGGGGCTCGAATCGCGCATCCTTGCGCTCAACGGTCGTAACCGTATGGCTCCCACCTGCCTTGGCTTATAGTGTCGCTGTATTTGTGCCAACGGTTGGCAATGGAGTTATTTTTGTGTGTCGTAGTTGTCTAAATAAGGAACAACTGCGGTGACTGAGGTCTGGAATACACCATTACGGATCCAATGCAGCGTATTTTCACCGGGGCGAAGGTTGAAGGCAGTAATATAAGAATCCGCAGCCTGATGGTTATGGCCCTGCATTTCGTAGACTTTGCCTAGTAATACATAGTTCAACCATGACATCTGTAGATCGATAGCTTTATTAATGGCGCGGTAAGCCTCATCCGTTTTCCCTTGGGAAAGCGCATCGACGGTCACTATCTGCTGCAAGATGGGGGAATCAGCCAATATCGGCAACGCCTCCAGGCGGGTAATTTCCGTTCGTAGCTGTGCCAGCTCGGCCTCATCAAGAGGTTGGTAGGAATTACGCAGCAAATCCACCAGCGCTTTTTCGGCAACGGCATACTCAAAATCCGGCGAGGCTTTGATTATCGCCTCCAATTGGCTGCTGGCGCGGGTCAGTGAGTCCGCATCTCCCTGTACCAGCAATTGATGTGCCTGATAGAAACGCTGCAGCGCCGGGCCATTTTGCGGCAGCAGCAGCGCCAAACGCTGTGCCAGTTGCTGCGGCCAAGGCTGTTTCAACGCCGCCGACAGGCTGGTAAGGAAATCCTGCTGAATTTTTAGCTGATTATCAGTGGTAATAAAGTAGCGCTTATCCAGCATGATCGAGCTGTCGGCATTATCCACCAGCCGCACCGACAGGAAGCATTGCTGGGCACGGTAATGGCGTTGATTGACGAACTCGATATACAGCGACTTGCCGGAGCTGCTCGGCCCGGCAAAGTTGTAGTTGGTCTGATCGTGCACCAGGAACGTGGAATAGGTATTCAGCGCGTCGGTGACCAGTTCACTCACGCCAACCACATAAGAGAGCTGTGGCGTCCAGTTGCTGCAGCTGTTACCACCCTGGATACGAATATCGATATCACGCGGGTTGAGCAACACCGGCATGGTGGACACAGGTATGCGCTGAGACAGGGTCGCAATACCGACAAAGGCGACGCAGGCAGACAGCGCCGCCAGGAAAGTCAGCCAGACCCAAAAGGGTGAGCGTTGATAAAAACGACCTGCCGCAGTGGGTAACAGGGTCTTTGGCTTGGTAGCCGGACGCGGCGGGACATAGGCGGGAGCCTCTTCCTCGCTGCCATCTTCTGGCTCATGCATCACCACGGCCACCTGGGGTACCAACGGCGGCGCGTCTTCCCCTTCCTCACACCACATGACCGGTGCCGTCAGTTTATAACCGCGTTTAGGGACGGTGATGATGTATTCGGGGCTGTCTGGATCGCCGTCTTTCAGATATTTGCGCAGTTCCGAAATACACTGGGTCACCACATGGTTGGTGACGATATTGCGCTTCCAGATGTTATCAATCAGCTCGTCGCGGCTGAGCACCACGTCCGGGTGCTGAGCGAAGTACTGCAACATATCGATCAGGCGCGGTTCCAGCGTCCGTTGACGCCCATCACGGCTTATGCGGTTGTCGGCCGGGGTGATCAGCCACTCCCCGACGCGGAAAACAGGCTCTTGCATGGCGGAAATAACTCTGTGGACACTGAGGGCAAGGGCGCGATGATAGCATAACGGCCCATAACTTGGGCCGTTCTCAGCAGATTAAGCATTCATAGTTCATATAATTCGAGCGGTAATCCGTCAGGATCGCTGAAAAAGGTAAAGCGGGATTGGGTATAGGGATCGACCCGAACCGGCTCGCAAACGACTCCAGCGGCCTGTAAATGCGCAATCGATGCCTGGATATCCTCTACGCTGAATGCCAGGTGACGCAGGCCACAAGCTTCCGGGTGGCTTGGTCTGGCTGGAGGGGATGGGAAGGAGAACAGTTCAATGACGTATTGGCCGTTCAGCGCCAGATCGGCTTTCCAGGAGTCACGCTCTTCGCGGTAATATTCCGCTAACAGGGTGAACCCCAGGATATCGCAGTAAAAGTGCTTACTGGCGGCGTAATCAGAACCAATCACCGCTATATGGTGAACCTGTCGTAATGCCAACATGGATGAGCTCCGTAAGTTATTTAGTGACCCCTCACCCCAACCCTCTCCCACAGGGAGAGAGAGCTAATACAGAGCCGTAATCAGGTATGAGAGTTGGTCTGTAGCACGTTTTATTTCCCCTCCAACCCCGGATACAAAAGTCAGGATGTGGTACGATCGGCCCACTCTCCCTTTAGGAGAGTGTTAGGGTGAGGGGCCATTCTTATCTAATCGGTTTTCAGCACCTTCACCTGATAGCGCCCATCCTCGGTCAGTTTAGCCCCGTGGATATCGGTTTCAAAACCTGGATAGTGTTCGCCGATCGAACACAGCATCAGCAGGAAATCGAGCACTGCGCGGCTCTCTTCGGTGATCATCTCCCCTGGCATCACGACCGGCACGCCCGGCGGATAGGGCAGGATCATGTTCGCCGCCACCTTGCCGACCAACTGGTCAATCTCGCAGGTTTCTACATTGCCGCGCACCTGCTGCTGGAACATCTCATAAGGCGTCAGCTTCATCTCCGGCAATACGTCAAACGCACGCAACATCAGGCCCGGTAAATCGTGCTGGCGGATCAGTTGGTGGATCCCGGCAGCCAGATCCTGAATGCGCATATGGCGGTAGAAGTCCGGATCTTCAGCATACAGATCCGGCAGCATGTTCTTCACCCGCAGGTTAAGATCGTAAGCACGTTTGAAATCCGTCAGGCTGCGCAGCAGGCTCATCGCCTTGGTCTTGTCGATGCCAATGCTAAACAGGAACAACAAATTGTACGGCCCGGTTTTCTCCACCACGATCCCACGTTCATCCAGGTATTTCGCTACCAGCGCGGCAGGGATCCCGCTTTCCTCCAGCTCACCCAGTTCGTTCATCCCCGGCGTCAAAATGGTGACCTTGATCGGATCCAGATACATATGATCGCTGTCGGTCTGGCCAAAGCCATGCCAGTTGTCGTCCGGGTTCAACGGCCAGCACTGTGCCTCGTCAATCTCTTCCGGCTGCCAGATATCGAAGAACCAGGTGTCACTCTCGGCACGCAGGCGTTGCACTTCACGGCGAAAATGCAGGGCTCGCTCCACGGAGCGGTTAATCATGCGCCGCCCCGGATTGCCACGTAGCATCGCCGCAGCGGTTTCCATTGAAGCCACAATGCCATAATGCGGCGAAGTGGTGGTGTGCATCATGTAAGCTTCGTTAAAGGTGTTCTCATCATAATCCCCTTTAATGTGGATCATCGAAGCCTGAGAGAACGCCGCCAGCAGCTTGTGGGTTGATTGAGTTTCATAGATCACCTTGCCCGGGATACGATCGCCACTCATGCCGCTTTTGCCTTCATAAATCGGGTGGAAATTGGTGTAAGGCACCCAGGCCGAATCGAAGTGGATCGACGCCACGTCCAGCGTTTGCTTGATATAATCGGTGTTATACAACAGGCCGTCATAGGTAGAGTTGGTGATCACCGCATGTACCGGCCAACTGGCGTTGACAGTGCTTGCCACCCGCTCGGCAATGCTGTCGCGGGTAAATTCGCGCTGGGGAATGCCGCCTAAAATACCGTACGCATTTCGCAACGGGCGCAGATAAATCGGCACGATGTCACACATCATCAGCAGGTGACACAGCGACTTATGGCAGTTACGGTCAATAAGCACCGTGCTACCGGCAGGTGCCGAATACATGCCGACAATCTTGTTGGCGGTAGAGGTGCCGTTGGTCACCAGATAGCTCTGCTCCGCGTTGAACGTGCGGGCAATATACTCTTCCGCCTCCAGATGCGGGCCGGTGTGGTCCAGCAGCGAGCCGAGCTCCGTCACCGAGATGGAAATATCCGCCTTCAGGGTGTTGGCACCAAAGAAATCGTAGAACAGGCAGCCCACCGGGCTTTTCTGGAACGCGGTGCCTGCCATATGGCCCGGCGTACAGAAGGTATATTTCCCCTCCTTGACATAGGTGAACAGCGCCTTGGTCAGCGGTGGGGTGATGGTGTCCATATACTCATCGGTATACTGGCGAATGCGCTGGGCGATATCGTCGGCAGCGTTCAGACCATACTCGAAGAAATAGAGCACCATACGCATTTCGTGCAGGTGGACATCGAAGGTGGAGTGAGTGTTGATAAACGCATACAGCGGCAGGTATTCATTCAGCTCGTTGATTTCGCTGCACAGCTCCAGGCTGTATTCGTCCCAGTCGAACACCACCCCGCAGATACGCGCATTGTGTTCGATCAGCTTGAGCAGATCGCCGCTGTTCTTCGGGAACACCAGTTGGAAGCCCATTGAGGCCAGCGCCACGTGCAGCTCCCGGATAGGCTCGTCTTTGTAATAAACGCCCATCGGGCTCATGATCGCAATGATATTCATCGCAGCTATCCTTTAGTTAACTACCAATAGCTTATAACAACATAAAAAGCCGAGGCTGTCTTACGCGCATAAAAAAACCGCCCGGAGGCGGTTAGTCATCAGGCGTACAAACTCAGCAATAGCCGTAGTTCATCAGCCGTTGATAGCGACGGTTGAGCAACTCTTCGTTGTTCAGGCCATCCAGATCCGCCAGGTCCGCCAACAGTTGGGCTTTCAACGAAGCCGCCATTGCCGGTACGTCGCGGTGAGCAGAGCCCAAAGGCTCTGGGATCACAGAATCGATCAGCTTCAGCTCTTTCAGGCGCGGTGCAGTGATGCCCATTGCTTCTGCGGCAATCGGTGCCTTATCGGCACTTTTCCATAGGATCGAGGCGCAGCCTTCCGGCGAGATCACCGAATAGGTGCTGTACTGCAGCATATTCACTTTATCGCCAACGCCAATCGCCAATGCCCCGCCGGAGCCGCCTTCGCCGATCACGGTGCAGATCACCGGGATATTCAGGCGAGACATTTCACGCAGGTTGCGGGCGATCGCCTCAGATTGGCCACGCTCTTCCGCGCCCACGCCAGGATAAGCACCTGGGGTGTCGATGAAGGTGATCAGCGGCATCTTGAAGCGGGAGGCCATTTCCATCAGGCGCAGCGCTTTGCGATAGCCTTCCGGTGCCGGCATACCGAAGTTGCGGCGGATTTTCTCTTTGGTTTCACGCCCTTTCTGATGACCAATGATCATCACCGGGCGGCCATCGAGGCGCGCAATACCACCGACAATGGCTTTGTCATCGGCATAGGCGCGATCGCCTGCCAGCTCTTCAAAGTCGGTAAAGATGTGTTTGATATAATCCAGGGTATAAGGACGGCGCGGGTGGCGTGCCAATTGGGCAATCTGCCAGGCCCCAAGATCGGAAAAAATCTTGCGCGTCAGCTCAACGCTCTTCTCACGCAGGCGCTGAACCTCTTCGTCCAGATTAATATCTAATTTTTCGTCTTGACGGCTGACTGCGGTCAGCGAGTCAATTTTCGCTTCCAGCTCTGCAATCGGCTGTTCAAAATCAAGAAAATTCAGACTCATAGCATTCCTATTTTAGTCAAATTCCAGTTCCACCTGCTCATTACCTACCAAGGTCCGCAAATCTATCAACAAGCGGTCGGTCGGCGTCACGCGCCAAGTTGCACCAAAGCGCAATCTTGCCCGTGCATCTTCCCGTTGATAGTAGAGATGCACTGGAATCGTCCCCGAGCGATGGGGTTCCAAAGACTGACGGAGACGGTTCAAAAGCTGGTCATCAATTTGCCTGTCCGTCAGCGAGATAGCAAGCCCGCGAGCGTATTTTTCACGTGCTTCACTGATGTCCATTAATTCACGAGCGGTCATTTTAAGCCCGCCGTTAAAGTCATCAAAGCTGACCTGTCCAGTCGCGATCAGGATACGGTCTTTTTCCAACAAATGCTGGTATTTTTCCAAGGCATCGGTGAATAACATGATGTCCAGACGGCCAGAGCGGTCATCCAGCGTACAAATACCGATGCGGTTACCGCGTTTGGTCATCATGATCTTGGAAGCAATCACCAACCCGACGGCGGTAGTCATCTTGCCGCGATCCGTCGGGTGCATATCTTTCAGACGCTGGCCACCGGCATAGCGTTCGATTTCTTTGAGGTACTGGGTGATCGGGTGGCCAGTAAGATACAGCCCCAGCGTTTCCCGTTCACCATCCAGCACCACCTGTTCCTGCCAAGGGGGAACGTTGGCGTAAGATTGTTCCACCTGCTCCGGCGCTTCCGCCAACACGCCAAACATATCCGCCTGGCCGATGGCTTCGGCTTTGGCGTGCTGATCGGCCGCTTTAAGCGCATCCCCCAGGGAGTTCATCAACGCGGCACGGTGTGGCCCCAGGCGATCGAACGCCCCAGACATGATCAGCTTTTCCAGAATACGGCGGTTGAGCTTTTTAATATCGGAACGAGCGCACAGGTCGAACAGATCTTTGAAATACCCCTGCTCGCCGGAATTACGCGCTTCGATAATCGCTTCGATCGGCCCTTCCCCTACTCCCTTGATGGCACCGATGCCATAGACGATCTCACCCTCGTCATTAACGTGGAAGTGATATTGCCCGCTGTTGATGTCCGGCGGCAGGATTTTCAGGCCCATGCGCCAGCACTCATCCACCAGCCCCACCACCTTATCGGTGTTATCCATATCGGCGGTCATGACCGCGGCCATAAACTCGGCCGGATAGTGGGCCTTCAGCCACAGCGTCTGGTAAGACACCAATGCATAGGCAGCGGAGTGCGATTTGTTAAAGCCGTAACCCGCGAACTTCTCTACCAGATCGAAGATTTTTACCGACAGTTCGCCGTCAATACCGCGCGATTTCGCGCCATCTTCAAAGCCGCCGCGCTGCTTGGCCATCTCGACCGGGTTCTTTTTACCCATGGCGCGACGCAGCATGTCCGCGCCGCCCAGCGTATAGCCAGCCAGCACCTGAGCGATCTGCATCACCTGTTCCTGATACAGGATGATGCCATAGGTTGGCTCCAGCACCGGCTTCAGCGATTCATGCTGCCACTGGATATCAGGATAGGAGATCTCTTCACGCCCGTGCTTACGGTCGATAAAGTTATCTACCATGCCGGACTGTAACGGGCCGGGACGGAACAGCGCCACCAGTGCGATCATGTCTTCGAAGCAGTCGGGCTTCAGACGTTTGATCAAATCCTTCATGCCGCGCGATTCAAGCTGGAATACCGCAGTGGTTTCCGAGCGTTGCAGCATGTCGAAGCTTTTCTTGTCATCGAGCGGAATGGCCGCGATATCTATCGGTTCCAACCCGGTCTTGGCACGACGGGCATTAATCATCTCCAACGCCCAGTCGATGATGGTCAGAGTACGCAGGCCGAGGAAGTCGAACTTGACCAGCCCGGCGTATTCCACGTCGTTCTTGTCAAACTGGGTGACCGGGTGGTTACCTTCGGCATCGCAATAGAGCGGGGCAAAGTCGGTGATCTTGGTTGGCGCAATCACCACGCCCCCAGCGTGTTTACCGGCGTTACGCGTCACGCCCTCCAGCTTGCGTGCCATGTCGATCAGCGCTTTGACCTCTTCGTCTGCCTCATAGATTTCCGGCAGTTGCGGCTCTGCAGCAAAGGCTTTTTCCAGCGTCATGCCCGGATCGGGCGGCACCAGCTTGGAGATACGGTCAACGAAGCCATAAGGGTGGCCCAGCACGCGCCCCACGTCGCGGATCACCGCTTTCGCCGCCATGGTACCGAAGGTGATGATCTGCGATACCGCCTCACGGCCATACATGTCCGCCACGTGTTCGATGACCAGGTCGCGTTTTTCCATGCAGAAGTCGACGTCGAAGTCGGGCATCGAGACACGTTCCGGGTTCAGGAAGCGTTCGAACAGCAGGTCAAATTCCAGCGGGTCGAGATCGGTGATTTTCAGCGCATAGGCCACCAGCGAACCGGCACCAGAGCCACGGCCCGGGCCTACCGGCACGTCGTTATCTTTCGACCACTGGATGAACTCCATTACGATCAGGAAGTAACCCGGGAATCCCATCTGGTTGATCACTTTCAGTTCCAGATCCAGACGCTCATCGTATTCAGGACGGCGCTCGGCACGAACTTCCGGATCCGGGAACAGGAACTCCAGGCGTTCTTCCAACCCCTCTTTGGACTTGAGCACCAGGAAATCTTCGGTGGTCATATCGCCGGTGGGGAACTGCGGCAGGAAATATTCGCCCAGACGGATGGTGACGTTACAGCGCTTGGCAATTTCCACGCTGTTTAGCAACGCTTCAGGGATGTCGGCAAACAGCTCGCACATCTCCTCTTCGCTGCGCATGTACTGTTGCGGGCTGTAGTTTTTCGGGCGTTTGGGATCGTCGAGCGTAAAGCCATCATGGATCGCTACGCGGATCTCATGGGCGTCAAAGTCATCTTCCACCAGGAAACGGACATCGTTGGTGGCGACTACCGGCAACCCACGTTCGGTCGCCAGGGCTACAGCGGCGTGCAGATAGTTTTCTTCATCCCCACGGCCGGTGCGGATCAGTTCGAGATAATAGCTGTCCGGGAAATGCTGCTGGTAAAACTCCAGGCATTGATCGACCAGGGCCTGGTTGCCACGCAGCAGAAACTTGCCGACGTCGCCCATGCGTGCACCGGAAAGCAGGATCAACCCGCTGCGATGTTCTATCAGCCAGTCGCGATCGATCACCGGGCCTGCCGGGCCATAACCGCGCTGATACGCCCTGGAGATTAATAGTGTGAGGTTTTGATAGCCAACGTTATCGGCTGCCAGCACGGTAAGCTGTGCCAGCTCATCGCCCAGCTCTTCGCTTTGCACATGGAAATCCGCACCGATGATCGGTTTGATCCCGGCACCGTGCGCACTGCCATAAAACTTCACCAGACCACACATATTGGTGAAGTCGGTGACGGCCAAGGCTGGCATGGCTAACGCGGCAGCTCTTTTCACCAACGGGCCAATCTTGGCTAATCCATCAATCATGGAGTAGTCACTGTGCACGCGCAGATGAATAAAACGAGGTTCGGCCATATCCAGATACCAACGTGTTGGGGTTCAGCTTACTGAACCAGGGTTACATTAGGGTGTGGGGAAGATCACCGTAGCCATTTCCCCTCACCCCGACCCTCTCCCAAAAGAAGAGGGGGCGTAATATTAAGCATCGTGTGAACTATGCGGCTTGGTTACTTAGCTGACGAGCCAGTCTCCAGCGCCCGTCTTACCGGGGCAAAACTGCGGCGATGATGCTCGGTAGCCCCCAACACGGCCAGCTTTTCCAGATGGAACGCGGTGGGATAGCCCTTGTGTTGGGCAAAGCCGTAATCCGGGAAAATCGCATCCAGCTCGGTCATTTCGCGATCGCGGGTCACCTTCGCCAGAATTGATGCGGCACTGATTTCCGCCACCCGGCTATCCCCTTTCACCACCGCTAACGAGCGCATCGGCAATTTGGGGCAACGGTTGCCGTCAATCAACACCATGTCCGGGGCGATATGCAAACCCGCTACCGCGCGCTGCATCGCCAGCATGGTGGCATGCAGGATATTCAGTTGGTCGATCTCGACCGGCTCAGCCCGCCCCAGGCTCCAGGACAGCGCCTTTTCCACGATCTCGTCGTATAACGCCAGACGGCGCTTCTCGCTGAGCTTTTTGGAATCCGCCAGGCCGACAATCGGCCGTGCCGGATCGAGGATCACCGCAGCGGTCA
This sequence comes from Serratia sp. ASV30, assembly GCF_016428815.1. Classification (NCBI taxonomy): domain Bacteria; kingdom Pseudomonadati; phylum Pseudomonadota; class Gammaproteobacteria; order Enterobacterales; family Yersiniaceae; genus Serratia; species Serratia sp. ASV30. Next base: position 27,435 of record NZ_JAELTL010000003.1, read on the forward strand.
CAACGGCACCCACCAAAGGCCCGCGCCCCACTTCATCCACACCGGCAAACAGCCGGGCGGCAGGGTAAACAAAGGGTTCCATCATGCTTTTGCCAGCTCCAACACAGCCTGAGCGGCCTGTTCATCGGCACCACAGCGAATACTCTGATGCAATTCAAGGAAGGTCTGTTTCAACAGCTCCGCCTGCGGGCTGTCTTCCAGCAACGGCAATAACGCCGCGGCCAGCTTATCCGGTACACAATCGTGTTGCAGCAGTTCGGTGACGATTTCACGCCCCGCCAGCAGGTTAGGCAATGAGACATACGGGGTTTTCACCAGCCGCTCCGCCAGCCAGAAGGTAAATGGCTTCATGCGGTAGCCCACCACCATCGGGCATTTTGCCAACATACACTCTAACGCCGCGGTGCCGGAAGCCAACAGAGCCGCATCGCTGGCCACCATCGCCTCACGGCCTTTGCCATCCAGCAGGTGAACCTTGAGCTCAGGCGCTACCTCTGCCTTGATACGCTCAAACTGCTCACGGCGCTTGGCGTTGACCAAAGGCACCACCACTTCCAGATCGGGATAATGCTCGCGTAGCAGTTGAGCGGTACGCAGGAAGTCGCCACTGAGCATTTCCACTTCGGCATTACGGCTGCCGGGTAGCAATGCCAAACAGCGAGCGGCCGGGTCAATGCCCAGCGTAGCGCGTGCGGCCAGCTTATCCGCCTGCAATGGCATCGCATCGGCCATGGTATGCCCGATAAAGCGGCAAGGGACGTTGAAACGATCGTAAAACGCTTTTTCGAAAGGGAGGAACGCCAACACCAGGTCGGTCGCTTTACCAATTTTGAAAACGCGTTTCTGACGCCAGGCCCACACGGACGGGCTGACATAGTGAATAGTGCGGATACCGCGCTGTTTCAGGCGGCCTTCCAGCGTGAGGTTGAAGTCTGGCGCATCGATACCGACAAACACGTCAGGCTTCAGCTCACTGAACCGGCGGGTCAGATCCTTGCGGATCTTCAACAGGCGTGGCAGACGCTCAAGCACCTCTACCACGCCCATCACCGCCAGCTCTTCCATTTCATACCAGGTTTCACACCCTTCGGCCTGCATCAGCGGGCCAGCAACACCGACAAAGCGGGCGCTTGGGTAGTGCGTCTTAAGCGCACGAATTAATCCGGCACCCAGAATATCACCGGAGGTTTCCCCGGCGACCAATCCGATAGTCAATGGACGATTTGGCATAACTCAGCGAATAATCCCACGGGTAGAACGCGCAAAGAAATCGAGGAACTGCTGCACCACTGGCTGCTGTTGCGCCAGGGTTTCGATCTCTGCTTTAGCCTCGTCGAAGGTCTTCTCGCTGCGATAGAGGATCTTGTAAGCGTTGCGGATCGCCTGCATTTCATCCTTATCAAAACCACGGCGTTTCAGGCCAACGGCGTTCACGCCAAATGGCGTCGCGTGGTTACCCTGCGCGATGACAAAAGGCGGTACGTCCTGAGCGACACCGGAACAACCACCGACCATCACATGGGCACCAATCACACAGAATTGGTGGATCGCGGTCATGCCGCCAATGATGGCGAAATCGTCGATCTCCACGTGACCAGCCAGCGTGGCGTTGTTGGCCAACACGCAGGAATTGCCCACTACGCAGTCATGAGCAACGTGCACGTTGACCATCAGCAGGTTGTCATTACCGACTTTGGTCAGGCCCGTTCCCTGTGCAGTACCGCGATGAATGGTGACGCTCTCACGAATGCGGTTACGATCGCCGACTTCAACCCGAGTCGGTTCGCCAGCGTATTTCAGATCCTGGTTCACTTCGCCGATAGAGGCAAACTGATAGATCTCGTTATCGCGGCCAATCTTGGTGATACCGTTCACCACCACATGCGATTTGAGGACCGTACCCGCGCCGATTTCCACCTGGGAGCCGACGTAGCAGAAGGGACCGATATGCGCATCAGCGCCGATGACGGCGCCTTCTTCAACGATCGCACTTGGATGGATAAAGGCGGTTTTATCAATCACGGATTATGCCTCCCGGCTGCGGGCACACATCATGGTTGCTTCGCAGACAATTTTTCCATCGACGGTCGCCACGCCTTTAAAGCGGGTCAAACCACGACGGGTTTTTTCGAAAGTGACTTCCATAATCATCTGGTCGCCAGGCACCACAGGGCGCTTGAAGCGAGCTTCGTCAATACCGGCGAAATAGTACAGCTCGCCCGGTTCCAGTTTACCCACGCTCTTGAATGCCAGGATACCCGTGGCCTGAGCCATAGCTTCCAAAATCAGCACGCCTGGAAAAATCGGTTTACCAGGGAAATGCCCCTGGAAAAACGGCTCATTAACGGATACGTTCTTCACTGCACGCAGATATTTATGCTCTTCGAAATCCAATACACGGTCAACCAGCAAGAATGGATAACGGTGAGGAAGCAGTTCCAGAATTTCTGCAATATCTAGAGTATGAGTGTCAGTAGTCAAAATACTCTTCCTGTCTCTAAAAACTGATGGCATCAACAACACGGCCTGCGTTGACCCCAAAAAGGAGATCATCAGGCAGGCCGCAAATTAACAACTCTTTGCGCTTTTGGCATCATTGCCAACGCGTTTCGTTTTATACCCAGCATCCCGGGCCGTGGTGATTAGTCTTTTCCGACTTTTCGTTCGACAGCTTTCAAGCGCTTGCTAATCTCATCGATATTCATCACCAACGCCGCGGTTTTACGCCAAACTTTGTTGGGTTGTAACGGAATGCCAGAGGAGTATACCCCAGGTTCGGTGATTGGTCGCATAACCATTCCCATCCCGGTGACAACTACCTGGTCAGCAATCTCCATGTGACCGTTGATCACACTGGCGCCGCCAATTTGGCAATAGCGCCCGATTTTCAGGCTACCCGCCATGATCACACCGCCCGCGACGGCGGTATTCTCGCCAATCACCACGTTGTGTGCAATCTGACACTGGTTATCTATGATAACACCATTCCCAATCTGGGTGTTATCCAACGCGCCGCGATCGATGGTGGTACAGGCACCAATCTCAACGCGATCGCCAATAATCACCGTGCCAAGCTGCGGGATCTTGATCCAGTTGCCACGCTCGTTGGCGTAGCCGAAACCGTCCGCACCAATCACCGTTCCCGATTGGATCAGGCAGTGCTGGCCGATTTCCACTTCATGATAAATCGTTACGTTGGCCCACAGACGCGTACCTGCGCCGATGCGTGCCTGCTTGCCGATAAAGCAACCCGGGCCGATGACCACGTTATCGCCCAGTTCAACACCGGATTCGATAACCGCATTCGCCCCAATAGCAACGTTCTGCCCCAGCTTGGCCTGCGGAGAGATCACCGCGCTTGGCGCGATATCTGCTGCGGGTGCTGGCGTGGTGTCCATCAACTGCGCCATACGCGCATAGGTCAGGTAAGGGTTTTTAACCACCAGCGCTGCGCTACGGCAGTGTGGTAGGTCTGCTTCGGTGAGTACCACGGCACTCGCCTGGCAGGAAGCCAGCTGATCTTGGTAGCGGCTGTTTGACAAAAACGTGATTTGGCCAGGCTGTGCGGAATGCATAGAAGCAATGCCGGTGATGACGAGATCGCCATCACCGTGCAATTGTGCATCCAACTGCTGCGCTAAATCAGCCAGTCGAATTGAAGGCATGGCGTTATTTAACCTGTTTCAGCACGTCTGCAGTAATATCTTTGCCTGCCGCGAAGTAAGCAGTAGCGTTAACATCGACGACGACGTCATAGCCTTCTTTGCTAGCAATGACTTTCACTGCATCCTGAATACGGCTCAGGATCTTGTTACGCTCTTCCATCTGGCGACGACGATTATCCTGCTCGAAAGCCTGCGCTTTCTGAGAGAACTGCTCACGCTGAGCCATCACATCTTTTTCCATCTTGGTGCGATCGCTGGCTTTCATGGTAGAACCATCACGCTGCAACTTCTGCATTTTGGTTTGCAGATCGCGTTCCATGTTCTGGAGTTCGCTTGCACGGCCTTTGAATTCGCCTTCCAATTGCTTGGCTACGGTTTCACGAGCTGGCAGCTGTTGGAAAATGCTAGAAACGTTAACAACAGCAATCTTGTCAGCTGCCTGAACGCCTGCAGAAGCAGCCATTGCTAAACCGAGGCCTGCGGCACATAACCACTTTTTCACTATAAACTCCTTACCATCACCCATTTGTGTCACATGACACTTTTGAAAGTACACAATTTGCCAGACTTATCACATTACACAATGAGATTTCTCTCGCTATGAGCTGGTTTAAGCCTGGCATTTGCGATTCTTGTACCGCTATGCCCACAGGTGAAACCGGTTATTACCAGGTTTTACCGATGTTAAACTGGAACTGCTCCGACCTGTCGCCGTCGTATTTCTTGATCGGATCCGCATAGGAGAAGACCAACGGCCCCAGTGGAGACATCCACTGCAGCGCAAGACCGGCAGACACGCGAATGTTGCTCGCCTTGCTGTAGTCTGGTACCCCGTACATCAGCGTCTGATCGGTGTTTTCCCAGTGGGTATCCCACACGGTACCGGCATCGACAAACAGTGAAGTACGCACCGAGTTGGCGTATTTCTCGCTGAGGAACGGCGTAGGCGTGATCAACTCCATGCTTGCCACGGCCATGGCGTTACCGCCCACCGCATCGTTCGAGCTACAAATCGGCTGAGCGGTGCTGGTGCCTGGCGCGTACTGGCAAGAATACGAGTTGGAGTTGTAGTACACGGCTTTTGGACCAATGGTGTTGGACTGGAAGCCACGTACGGTACTTGAACCACCCGCATAGAAGTTTTCATAGAACGGCATTTCTTTACCGCCCAACCCATCGGCATAGCCCAGACGGCCACGACCCAGCAACACCCAGGTCTTGTCATCGTTAAGCGGCATATACTGCGCGGTGTCCAACGTCATCTTGTAGTATGAGTTGTCGGAGCCCGGCACGGTCACCTTGGTGTTGAACGTAGTGCGGTTACCCTGGGTAGGGAAGTAGCCACGGTCCAGATTATTATAGGTCCAGCCCAGGTTCAGCGTGAAGTCATCGGCTGTAAAGCTGGCGCGATCCTTAAAGTCAGGATAATCGCCCATCGAGTTCAGATAGCGCCACATGGCGATCTGCGGCTGCATTTCTGACAGGGAGTTATGGACGTAACCCAGGCCAGCACGCAGCGAGTTGTTCTCGTTGATCGGGAAGCCTAGCGTGCCGTCAATACCATAACTGCTGTTGGTATAGTCGGACAGATCGGCATTATTCGCTTTAAAGTCGTTATAGAAGATACGGCCGCCCAAACTCACACCGTCAACGGTGAAGTACGGGTTGGTCACCGACAGCTCGGTATAGGTCTGGTAGTCGTTCTTGGTGCCGCTGATGCCAACAGAGTAGCCCGTGCCCAGCCAGTTATCCTGCTGTACGCCCGCCTGGAAGCTGACGCCACTTTCGGTACCGTAACCCACACCAAAGTTCAGCGTCCCGGTGTTACGTTCTTTCACCTTATAGGTGATATCAACCTGATCGGGGGAACCCGGTACACGCTGGGTTTCTACATCGACCGTCTCGAAGTAACCCAGACGGTTCAGACGTTCTTTACCCTGCTCGACCTGATCGTTACCCAGCCACGCCCCTTCCATCTGGCGCATTTCGCGGCGCAGAACGGAATCTTTACTGGTGTCGTTGCCTTCGAACTTGATGCGACGCACATAGAAACGGTTACCCGCGTCGATGTTGACGTTCAACTTCACGGTTTTATCCGTGTCGTTGATTTCAGGCTGAGTCTGTACGCGAGGATAAGCGTAACCATAACGGCCAAACATCTTCTTGATGTTATCTTCCATTTTGGTCACTTTGGTGCCGTTAAACAGCTCACCCGGCTCAATCTTGGTCAACTGAGCCACTTCTGCCGAATGACCGGCAAGGTTGCCATTTACCACCACGCCAGAAAGCTTGTACTGATCGCCTTCGGTGATGTTAACGGTGATATAGATGCCTTTTTTATCTGGCGTCAGGCTGACCTGCGTCGAATCAATATTGAAACGGGCATAGCCGCGATCCAGATAGAAGCTGCGCAGGCTCTCAAGGTCCCCTGCCAGCTTTTGCTTCTGGTATTTGCGATCGGCCACCACGTTCCACCACGGCACATCATCACGCAACTGGAAGTGCGCGATCAGCTCATCGTTGGTGAAGGCATGGTTGCCGACAATGTTGATTTGTTGAATCTTGGCGGAAACCCCTTCCGTGAACACCAGTTTCAGGTCAACACGGTTGCGCGGCAACGGCGTGACAACGGCTTTCACCGAGGCACTGTATTTACCGACGCTGTAGTAGAAGTCTTCCAACCCTTTTTCAATGCTGGATAAGGTGGTGCGGTCGAGTGCTTCACCAACCCGGACGCCAGAGGCTTCCAGGTTTTGCTTGAGCATGTCATCTTTCACCGATTTGTTACCGGAGAAAGTGATGCTGGCAATGGTAGGGCGTTCCTTAACCTGAACAATCAGCGTATCACCATCGCGCAGTACGCGAACGTCCTCGAAGTTGCCAGTGGCAAACAAGGCACGGATGGTGTTACCGATATCATCATCAGAGACGGTATCGCCTACGCGAACCGGCATGTTGAGTAACGCCGCACCGACGGCGACTCGTTGCAGGCCTTCGAAATGAATATCCTTCACTACGAACCCGTCTGCACCGTATACGGTGGCGCTGCCAAACAGCAGCGACGCTATGAGCAACTTTTTCATCGCCATCGTTGTTATGCGTTCTTCCTAACCTGTCCCCGCCCCTAAAGACGAGAAAAATCATTGAAAAGTGCAAGACCCATCAGCAGTACCAACAAGATCGAACCAATGCGGTAGCTGTAGTCCTGTACTCGCTCAGAAACTGGCCCCCCCTTCAGCTTTTCTATCGCCAGGAAGAGGAGATGCCCACCATCTAATACCGGTAATGGGAAGAGGTTGATGATCCCTAAGTTGACGCTAATCAACGCCAGAAACATCATATAATACACAAAACCCACCTCTGCTGATGCCCCTGCTCCCTGTGCAATGGAAATCGGGCCACTCAGGTTGTTCAGCTTCACATCACCGGTAATTAATTTACCTATCATGCTGACCGTAAGATGCATCAGCTGCCAGGTTTTGTCCCCCGCCTGATACAGCGCAGAGAACGGCCCATATTGACGAATGGTCTTGTACTCATCCGGCAGAGGGATAACTTTAGGTACAATCCCGGCAAACCCCACCGCTTTGTCTTTTCCCACCGGCTTTGTATCTGGTATCAGCGTTAAAGACAAGGGGGCGCCGTTTCTTTCTATCTCTAAAACCAGCGGAAGCCCTGGAGCATTGTGGATACGTTTAACCAACGTAACCCAACGGCCAAGTGGCTGACCATCGACTTTAACGATCCTGTCCCCCGCTTGTAAACCTGCCTTTTGCGCAGCCGACCCGGCCTGCACTTCTGCCAGCACGGATTCAATCTGCGGGCCACGCGGGATCATGCCTAGAGAACGCACGGGATCTTCTTTGTCCGGCTCAAAGCTCCAGTGGCGCAAATCCAGGGTCTTGCTCAGCTTTTGTGAAGAACCAAACGGAGCAATTTCTACCTCGGTTTGCGCATCACCGATTTTGGTCACCAACGCCAGGCGAACAGATTCCCAATCAGGCGTTTCGATACCGTCAACGGACTTAAGTTCCATTCCCGGAGAAATTTCGGCCTGGGCGGCAATGGATTGCGGAGTAATTTCACCGATGACCGGGCGGTAACTCGGTACGCCGATGATAAAGACGATCCAATAGGCAAGAATGGCAAACAGGAAATTGGCAATGGGGCCCGCGCTGACAATCGCCGCGCGCTGCCAGACGGTTTTATTGTTGAACGCCTCATGACGCAGCTCGGGAGCCACCGTTTCGACGCGCTCATCGAGCATTTTGACATAGCCGCCAAGGGGGATCATGGCGACGACATATTCGGTGCCCTGGCGATCGGTGCGGCGCCATAGCGCACGGCCAAAGCCGATAGAGAAACGCTCCACACGGACGCCACAGCGGCGAGCCACCCAAAAGTGCCCGAACTCATGCACGGTGATCAATATACCCAGAGCGATAATAAACGCGACCAAGTTCCAGAGTACGCTGACCATAGAATCCCTTTACTCCCCCCGCCGATAACGGATTAAAACACTAACAGCATCAAGCAGGCAAATACCGGTACCGCTGCGGTCAGGCTATCGATACGATCCAGAATGCCGCCGTGCCCCGGGATCAGATGACCACTGTCCTTGATACCGGCTTCACGTTTAAACATGCTTTCCGTCAGATCGCCCAACACCGAAGCCAGAGCAGCAATCACCGAACAGACCAATAGGGTCATGGGTACCACGTTCAACGGCGCATAGCGGCCAAACAGCCACGAAATCACGGCAGACGTTACCAGCCCACCGACCAGCCCTTCCCAGGTTTTCCCCGGAGAGACCTTCGGTGCCAGCTTGTGTTTGCCAAACAGCTTGCCGAACATGTAGGCACCGGAATCTGCGCCCCAGACCAGCAGCATAACGTACAGCAACCACCATGCACCGGTAAAATGATTCTCTTCATAGCCGAACTGACGCAGCGCCAGCATGCCCCAGAAAAACGGCACGATGGTCAACAGGCCAAAGACCAGCCGTAAGGTGCGCGAATTACGCCACAGCGCAGCCGAGCCTGGATAGAACAGCACCAGCAGCAGGGCCACCAGCCACCATCCCAGCGACAGCCATAGCGGGCCAGCGATCTGCAATTGGTGAACAGATTGATGGTAGGCAGGCACGCTGAGCATCATCAGCGTCAATAGGAAACCGCATAATATCGCCAGCCAGATACGTTGGGGGCGGGCAGCAAAGCCAGCCAACTGCCCCCATTCCCAGGCGGCTAACATGCACACAGCGAGTGTTACCAGGGCAAAGCCCATCGGCGGCAGCAAGAACAGCGCTGCGATAACAATCGGAATTAAAATCAGAGCCGTTATGATGCGAGACTTCAGCAAAAGTTCCCCCTAGGACGCATTGGCATCGATAGGTGTTGTTCCTCCGAAGCGACGCTCGCGTTGTGCAAATGCATTCAGCGCACCTTCAAAGACAAGTTCATCAAAATCTGGCCAGAGTACATCAGTAAAGTAAAGCTCGGCGTAAGCAATTTGCCACAACAAAAAGTTACTGATGCGATGTTCGCCGCCGGTACGGATCACCAGATCCACCGGAGACAGATCGCTCATGCAGACGCGCTCGCCCAGTAACTCTTCGCTGATCTGATCTACGCACAGCGTACCTTGCTGTACTTGCTCGGCCAGATCCTTCACTCCCTGAATAATATCCCAACGGCCACCGTAATTGGCGGCAACGTTAAGCGTCAGGCCATCGTTATTTTCTGTCAGTTGCTCCGAGCGGCGGATACGCTCTTGCAAACGTGCGCTGAACCGGCTGACATCGCCGATCACACGCAACCTGACATTATGTTTATGCAGGCTTTTTACTTCGCTGTCCAGTGCGCGGACAAAAAGCTCCATCAGCGCGGAGACTTCCTGCGCCGGGCGGTTCCAGTTTTCGCTGCTGAAGGCATAAAGCGTGAGTGCATCTAAATGGTGACTGGCGGCAAAACTGACCGCACGGCGTACCGATTTCACCCCTGCTTTATGACCGAAGATACGTAACTTGCCCTGGCGTTTAGCCCAACGCCCATTGCCGTCCATAATGATCGCGACATGACGTGGCCCATGAGCAGAAAGATTAGCTTCTTGTTGGTTTGCGGACGACATAACTCGTACTTATTTCCTCGGTAGAAACGCCTTGCCATGCCGGAATATCGGACCTTACGCGCAAAAAAAGCCGTGTGCCTGACACAGCTTTTCAGTCTGCCTGCCTGGTGCCCCAAGGAGCGCCCGGCAAAGATTGGCGTAAATTTTCCCCGTCTTCTGGCTTGGCACTGCCCTATTGGCCGCGCTTGTCAGGTAAAAAGGTCTGCCAATCCGGCCATTATTCAACGGTATAACCGGTGATTATGGCGCAGACTATAACACCTCCGTGAAGCCTGAACAAACGGCCACACGGCGGCCTGGCTAGTTTACCAGCAAATTCAGACAATGTAGCAGAGCCGAATTTACCCGCGGTATAACCCGCTCAAGTGATTAAACTCGCAGGTTACGAACCAAACCGCCAGCCACCTCACGCGCCTGACGATCGATCTCCAGCACCATCTCAATGCTGGTGGGTTCCGGCAGCGCCATACATTCAACAACCTTTTGGTTCACGACTGAAATATCAGTGAAACGAATTTGTTGCTGCAAAAATGCCGCTACGGCAATCTCATTGGCCGCGTTGAGGGCGGTGGTCGCCGCCTGGCCTGCATCGAAGGCTTCGATTGCCAAATACAGGCAAGGATAGCGCTCAGGTTCCGGCTCAGAGAAGGTCAGCGCCCCGATACGGCAGAAATCGAGCGCTGCCACCCCGGAGTGGACCCTCTGCGGATAAGCCATGGCATGAGCGATAGGCGTGCGCATATCCGGCGTACCCAGTTGGGCCAGCACGCTACCATCGGCATAGCGCACCATGGAGTGGATCACCGACTGCGGGTGGAGGATCACTTCCATCTGCTCTGCCGAGGCGTTGAACAACCAGCGAGCTTCGATATACTCCAGCCCCTTGTTCATCATGGTGGCGGAATCTACCGAGATTTTGCGCCCCATCGACCAGTTGGGATGCGCACAGGCCTGATCCGGCGTCATGGTGGCGAACTGTTCCATCGGCGTGGTACGGAACGGGCCACCGGAACCGGTCAGCACGATGCGCGAAACGCCGTGGGCTTCCAGCGAGCTATAACCCAGTTGGCGTTGGATGCTTTCTGGCAGGCTCTGGAAGATAGCGTTGTGCTCGCTGTCCAGCGGCAGCAGTTGGGCCTTGCTCTTTTGCACCGCGTCCATAAACAGGCGGCCACAGGTGACCAGCGACTCTTTGTTCGCCAGCAGCACCTGCTTACCGGCTCGGATCGCGGCCAGAGTGGGCAACAGCCCAGCGGCCCCAACAATGGCGGCCGTTACCTGATCGACGTCGTCTAATGCGGCCAGCTCGCAGGCTGCCTTTTCACCTGCCAGCACTTCGGTTTTCACACCGTTTTCTGCCAGTACGGCGCGTAACTCATTGGCGGCCTGCTCATCGGCCATTGCCGCATAGCTCGGGCGGAACTCTATGCACTGCTGCGCCATGACCGCCACATTACGGCCAGCTACCAGTGCCTTGATTGCGAAAAGGTCGGGATTTTCCCTGACCACGGCCAGGGTGCTGGTGCCCACAGAACCGGTGGAACCCAGAATTGTCAGTTGCTTCATGAGATCGCTCTGAATCTACTGCGTGATGAGATCGGAGGTACACCACAGTGTAACTTGCATCACGGCTGGTTTACGCTCTGTGCGTACGATAAAACGAGATCTGCACCACAAAAAATAAAGCGCCGCCAAGGCGACGCTCTATTTCAAGGCGATGGAGATTAGAAATCCATCAGTTCTTTTTCTTTATCGGCCAATGCCGCATCAAGCAGTTTGATGTAGGCATCGGTCATTTTCTGGATGTCGTCTTGTGAACGGCGATCTTCATCTTCGCTGATTTCTTTGTCTTTCAGCAGCGCCTTCACTTTATCGTTGGCATCGCGGCGCACGTTACGCACGGCCACACGGCCCTGCTCGGCTTCGCCACGTACGACCTTGATCAGATCCTTACGGCGCTCTTCCGTCAGCGGAGGAAGCGGAACGCGGATCACGGTGCCAGCCGAGCTTGGGTTAAGGCCCAGATCGGAAGACATAATGGCTTTTTCTACCGCCGACCCCAGAGAACGGTCAAACAGGTTGATCGCCAGCGTACGGGAATCTTCTACCGTGACGTTGGCCAGTTGGCGCAGCGGCGTTGCTGCACCGTAGTATTCCACCATGATACCGTCCAGGATGCTTGGAGAAGCACGGCCAGTACGGATCTTGCTGATTTGGTTTTTGAATGCTTCGACGCTTTTTTCCATGCGTGAATCAGCATCTTTTCTGATTTCATTAATCACGTTGCGAACCCTTGGAAGCTGGTTACTTGGCAGGCTGTACTGAAAAGTATAGCCCGTGAATTTTACTTATCAGAAGCACACAACGCCTGGCGTTACCCGCTCCTGGGAAATTTGGCCAAACAGCCGTTATTTGGTGATCAGAGTACCTTCGTTCTCACCCATCACCACGCGACGCAGTGCGCCCGGCTTGTTCATGTTGAATACGCGGATCGGCAAGCCATGGTCGCGAGCCAGCGTAAACGCCGCCAGATCCATCACTTTTAACTCACGCTCCAACACGTCCTGGTAGGTGATCTGTTCGTACAGCGTTGCGTCCGGGTTTTTCACCGGGTCAGCGGAGTATACACCATCCACTTTAGTCGCTTTCAATACCACATCGGCTTCAATTTCGATGCCGCGCAGGCAGGCCGCAGAATCCGTGGTAAAGAACGGGTTACCCGTACCGGCGGAGAAAATGACCACGCGGTTGTTACGCAGCAGGCTGATCGCCTCTGCCCAGCTGTAGTTGTCACATACGCCATTCAACGGAATGGCAGACATCAGGCGGGCGTTCACATAGGCACGGTGCAGTGCATCACGCATAGCCAGGCCGTTCATCACGGTAGCCAGCATTCCCATGTGGTCGCCCACTACGCGGTTCATGCCGGCTTGTGCCAGACCTGCACCACGGAAAAGATTGCCACCGCCAATAACTACACCGACCTGGATGCCCAGCTCGACCAGCTCTTTTACTTCCTGAGCCATGCGATCCAAAACGCTAGCGTCGATCCCAAAGCCTTCTGCACCTTGCAGGGCTTCACCACTCAGTTTGAGCAGGATACGCTGATAAACGGGTTTTGCATTGGTTGCCATGGTGTTCTGTCCTAAGAAGCAGTAGTTATAGTATTGGGGTTTTCAACCGATTAGCCTGGGCACGCGGGGCCCACCATCGGCATTTCTCTGGCTGGATAAAATGGAGCCGCCTCGCGGCGGCTCCATTAACAGCATTAAGACTGTTTGCTCATTGCTGCAACTTCAGCAGCAAAGTCAGCTTCAACTTTCTCAATGCCTTCACCCACTTCAAAGCGGATGAAATTGGTCACGTCAGTGTTGTGCTCTTTCAGCACCTGAGCAACGCTCTTGCTTGGTTCGATCACGAAAGGCTGACCGGTCAGAGAGACTTCGCCGGTGAATTTCTTCATGCGGCCTTCAACCATCTTCTCTGCGATTTCTTTCGGCTTGCCAGACTGCATGGCGATGTCCAACTGAACCTGGTACTCTTTCTCTACCACTTCAGCAGACACATCTTCAGGCTTGACGAATTCAGGCTTGCTAGCGGCAACGTGCATTGCCAGCTGCTTAACCAGCTCTTCATCCGCGCCTTTGGTAGCGGCAACCAGAACACCGATGCGAGCACCGTGCAGGTAGCTACCCAACACGTCGCCTTCCAGGGCAGCAATGCGGCGAATGTTGATGTTCTCACCGATTTTTGCCACCAGCGCAACGCGCTCTTCTTCGAACTGCGCTTTCAGCACATCAACGTCAGTGATTTTGCCAGCAAAAGCCGCATCCAACACTTTGTCAGCGAAAGCCTGGAAACCGCCGTCTTTAGCAACGAAGTCGGTCTGGCAGTTAACTTCCACGATCATGCCGAAGTTGCCTTCGATCTTGGTTTTGATCACGCCGTCAGCAGCTACGTTGCCTGCTTTTTTCGCCGCTTTGATCGCGCCAGATTTACGCATGTTTTCGATTGCCAGCTCGATGTCGCCGTTAGATTCGATCAGCGCTTTTTTGCAATCCATCATACCTGCGCTGGTACGCTCACGCAGTTCTTTTACCAGGGCAGCGGTAATATCAGCCATTTCTTTTTCCTCGGTTATCTCGCTCGGAGATAGTTCTCATTCAGATAAGCAAAGGGGGCCCTTAAAGGCCCCCCTAACCAACATATTCAATACCTGGTTAATAAGGGCTTGACCTTATTATTCAGCTTCTACGAAGCTTTCTTCCGCCTGAACGGCCAGATCTTGAGAACGACCTTCACGGATGGCGGCAGAAACGGCGGTCAGGTACAATTTGATTGCACGGATTGCGTCGTCGTTACCAGGGATGATGAAGTCAACGCCGTCTGGATCGGAGTTGGTATCAACGATAGAGAATACCGGGATACCCAGGTTGTTGGCTTCTTTGATCGCGATGTGTTCGTGATCGGCATCGATAACAAACAGAGCGTCTGGCAGACCACCCATGTCCTTGATACCACCCAGGGAGTTTTCCAGCTTGGCCAGTTCACGAGTGCGCATCAGCGCTTCTTTCTTGGTCAGCTTGTCGAAGGTGCCGTCTTGGGACTGGATTTCCAGATCTTTCAAACGTTTGATTGACTGACGAACGGTTTTCCAGTTAGTCAGCATGCCGCCCAACCAGCGATGGTTCACGAAGAACTGATCGCAGCCGTTAGCATATTCTTTTACCGCTTCGCTTGCTGCGCGCTTGGTACCAACGAACAGGATCTTACCTTTACGGGAAGAGATCTTGGTCAGTTCAGCCAAAGCCAGGTTGGCCATTGGTACGGTTTTTTCCAGGTTGATGATGTGAACCTTGTTACGTGCGCCGAAGATGAAAGGCTTCATTTTCGGGTTCCAGTAACGGGTCTGGTGACCAAAGTGTACACCAGCCTGGAGCATGTCGCGCATGGAAACAGTTGCCATGATTAAAACCTCTATTAGAGTTGATTGGGGTTATGCCTCCACGTATCCCATAACGCCGACCCGGACAATGACGTGAGTCATCTCAAGGCACCCCGGCGGATGTGTCGATACGTGTGTGTTATTTACACAATGTGAGTGCAGTTGAACTACTTTCGGTCATTTCCTCACTGGCACTCAAGGCCGAATGCGGATCTGCCGGCGCGCTTTATACCATAAACCCGCCCCAGACACCAACTTTTGTTGCAGTTGGCCTGGCCCTTCACAAATGAAATTTGGCAGCCTCAAGCCGGGCTGATACCATAACTCAATGCCTTATCTTTCTACCTTGTCGACCATAACGACACCTGCGGACTAACTTTCATGGCAATTTCAATTAAAACACCTGATGACATTCAAAAGATGCGCGTTGCGGGCCGCCTGGCCGCAGAAGTGCTGGAAATCATCGAGCCCCACGTTAAACCCGGCGTCACCACCGGCGAGCTAGACAGGATCTGCCACGAGCATATCACCAATACACAACAGGCAATCTCGGCCTGCCTGGGCTACCATGGCTTCCCAAAATCGGTCTGTATCTCGGTGAATGAAGTGGTGTGCCACGGCATCCCAAGTGACGACAAGGTGCTGAAAGACGGGGATATCGTCAATATCGACGTGACCGTGATCAAAGACGGCTTCCACGGCGATACCTCCAAGATGTTCATCGTCGGTAAACCGACCATTCTGGGCGAGCGCCTGTGCCGCATCACCCAGGAAAGCCTGTATCTGGCCTTGAAGATGGTCAAACCGGGTATCCGCCTGCGCACTCTGGGTAAAGCCATCCAGCAGTTTGTTGAAGCAGAGAAGTTCTCCGTAGTGCGCGAATATTGCGGCCACGGTATCGGCGAAGGTTTCCACGAAGAGCCTCAGGTACTGCATTACGATGCTGATGACGGCGGCGTGGTGCTGCAGGCCGGTATGGCCTTCACCATTGAACCCATGGTCAATGCCGGTGATTACCGCATCCGCACCATGAAAGACGGCTGGACGGTGAAAACCAAAGATCGCAGCTTGTCGGCACAGTATGAGCATACTATTGTGGTGACTGATAACGGCTGCGAGATAATGACGTTGCGCAAGGATGACACCATCCCCAACATCATTACTCACGAAATGTAAGAACCACAGGGTTCTTGTGACAAGCCGGCCTATGCCGGCTTTTTTTATGGGCGGCGAAACATGTCTGAAAATTATCGTGAGCTAGAGACCCCGGCCGTTCCCAAAAAGCCGGATGCTCCCAGCACCTATGGCGATGAAGAGATCAATTGCCTGGCCCTTAAACAGCGGCTTGAGCAGTTTCAGCAGTGGCTGGCAGTAGCCTTCAATGCCGGAGCCAGTGCCGAAAGTCTGGTGGCGGCGCGCAGCAAGTTTATCGATCGGCTATTGCGGCGGCTGTGGCTGTTTTACGGCTTTGACACTATCCCCGAAACGGCGCTGCTGGCCGTCGGCGGCTATGGCCGTGGTGAACTGCACCCGCTGTCTGATATCGACGTGCTGGTGCTCAGCCAGACTCGCCTGAACGATGAACAGGCCGCTCGCGTCGGTGAATTCATTACCCTGCTGTGGGATCTCAAGCTGGAAGTCGGCCACAGCGTACGCACGCTGGAAGAGTGCCTGCTGGAAGGCTTGGCGGACCTGACCGTTGCCACCAACCTGATCGAATCCCGCATGATCTGCGGTGACGTCGCCCTGTTCCTGCAATTGCAGAAGCATGTTTTCAGCGACGGCTTCTGGCCTTCGCCCAAATTCTTTGACGCCAAACTGGTTGAGCAACAACAACGTCACCAGCGCTATCACGGCACCAGCTACAACCTGGAACCGGATATCAAGAGCAGCCCAGGTGGCCTGCGTGATATCCATACGCTGATGTGGGTGGCCCGCCGCCATTTCGGCGCCACCTCGCTTGATGAGATGGTCGGTTTTGGCTTCCTGACCCAGGCCGAACGCAACGAATTGAACGAATGCCAAAGCTTCCTGTGGCGTATTCGTTTTGCCCTGCACCTGGCGCTACCGCGTTATGACAACCGCCTGCTGTTCGATCGCCAGCTCAGCGTGGCCCAGCTGTTGCGCTACGAGGGGGAAGGCAATGAGCCGGTAGAGCACATGATGAAGGATTTCTATCGCATGACGCGCCGCGTCGGCGAGCTGAACCACATGCTGCTACAGCTGTTCGATGAAGCGATCCTGGCATTGGACGCCACGGAGAAGCCGCGCCCGCTGAACGATGATTTTCAACTGCGTGGCGATTTGATCGATCTGCGCGACGAAACGCTGTTTATCCGCCAGCCCGAAGCCATCATGCGCATGTTCTACCTGATGGTACGCAACCGCGAAATCAAAGGCATCTACTCCACCACCGTACGCCAGTTGCGCCATGCCCGCCGCCACCTGAAACAGCCGCTGTGCAACATTCCCGAGGCCAGGGAGCTGTTTATGGCCATTCTGCGGCACCCTGGCGCAGTCTCACGGGCGTTGGTGCCAATGCATCGCCACAGCGTGCTGTGGGCCTATATGCCGCAATGGGGCAGCATCGTCGGCCAGATGCAGTTCGACCTGTTCCATGCCTATACCGTCGATGAACATACCGTGCGCGTGCTGCAAAAGCTGGAAAGCTTCTCCGATGAGGAAACTCGCCCACGCCATCCGCTGTGCGTGGAGCTTTATCCTCGCTTGCCTCACCCAGAATTGCTGTTGCTGGCAGCGCTGTTCCACGATATCGCCAAAGGGCGCGGGGGCGATCACTCCATTTTAGGCGCCCAAGACGCCTTGGAGTTTGCTGCATTGCATGGCTTGAACTCACGCGAAGCACAGCTGGTTGCCTGGCTGGTACGCTGCCACCTGCTGATGTCGGTTACCGCACAACGGCGTGATATTCAGGACCCGACCGTGATCCAGCAGTTCAGCAGCGAAGTGCAAAGCGAAACCCGGCTACGCTACCTGGTTTGCCTGACGGTCGCCGATATCTGTGCCACCAACGAGACCTTGTGGAACAGTTGGAAACAGAGCCTGTTGCGCGAGCTGTACTTCGCCACCGAGAAGCAACTGCGCCGTGGCATGCAGAACAGCCCGGATCTGCGTGAGCGGGTGCGCCACCATCGTTTACAGGCACTGGCCCTGTTGCGCATGGACAATATCGATGAAGAGGCGCTGCACCATATCTGGAGCCGCTGCCGCGCCGACTATTTCCTGCGCCACTCACCGAATCAGCTCGCCTGGCACGCCCGCCACCTGCTGGCCCATGACTCAACCAAGCCACTGGTGCTGGTCAGCCACCAGGCCACGCGTGGCGGCACCGAGATCTTTATCTGGAGCCCGGATCGCCCTTACCTGTTCGCCGCCGTTGCCGGTGAGCTGGATCGGCGCAATCTCAGCGTACATGATGCCCAGATCTTCACCAACCGCGACGGCATGGCCATGGACACCTTTATCGTGCTGGAGCCGGATGGCAGCCCGTTGGCCCAGGATCGTCATGCCGCGATCCGCCATGCGCTGGAGCAAGCCATCACCCAACGAGATTACCAACCGCCCCGCGCTCGGCGTCCGTCGTCCAAGCTACGCCATTTCAGCGTACCGACCGAGGTCAGCTTCCTGCCAACCCACACCGATCGCCGCAGTTATCTGGAACTGATCGCCCTCGATCAGCCCGGCCTGCTGGCGCGTGTGGGTGAAGTTTTCGCCGATCTGGGCCTGTCGCTGCACGGTGCACGTATCTCCACCATCGGCGAACGGGTCGAAGATTTGTTTATTTTGGCCGATGCCGATCGCCGGGCGCTGGATCCGCAAACACGCAGAAAATTAGAACAACGGTTGACAGAGGCACTCAATCCAACCGATAAAATGTGATAAAAGTAACCTTTCGTAAATAAAATCAGGACAGAGAACAGCATGCAGCAATTACAGAACGTTATTGAAAGCGCCTTCGAACGCCGCGCGGATATTACCCCGGCCAACGTAGACACCGTAACGCGTGAAGCGGTAAACCAGGTGATCGCCCTGCTGGACAGCGGCGCCCTGCGCGTTGCCGAGAAGATCGAGGGGCAATGGGTTACCCATCAGTGGCTGAAAAAAGCCGTCCTGCTGTCTTTCCGTATCAACGACAACAAGGTAATGGACGGTGCAGAAACCCGCTATTACGACAAAGTGCCGATGAAATTCGCTGACTACGATGAAGCACGCTTCCAGAAGGAAGGCTTCCGCGTGGTGCCACCGGCTACCGTACGTCAGGGGGCATTTATCGCTCGTAACACCGTGCTGATGCCTTCTTACGTCAACATCGGTGCCTACGTCGACGAAGGCACCATGGTAGACACCTGGGCCACAGTAGGTTCTTGTGCGCAGATCGGCAAAAACGTTCACCTGTCCGGCGGCGTCGGCATCGGTGGCGTGCTGGAGCCATTGCAGGCCAACCCAACTATCATCGAAGACAACTGCTTCATCGGCGCGCGTTCAGAAGTGGTTGAAGGTGTGATCGTAGAAGAAGGTTCAGTGATCTCCATGGGCGTTTATCTGGGCCAAAGCACCCGTATCTACGATCGTGAAACCGGTGAAGTGCACTATGGCCGCGTACCTGCAGGCTCCGTGGTCGTGTCCGGCAACCTGCCTTCCAAAGATGGTTCCTACAGCCTGTATTGCGCAGTGATCGTCAAGAAAGTGGACGCCAAGACCCGTGGTAAAGTCGGGATTAATGAGTTATTGCGCACTATCGACTAAGCTTGAACGGCGGGTGTATCACCCGCCATTTTTTTGCCTTCAATACGCGGGCCGTCACAGTCTGTGACGGGCGTTTTCGCCATACTCTCTGGCAGTGGAATATTCCTGATGTGTTTCGATTTGCAGCTTACAAAACTGCATATTGCGCGTTCAGGGGAATATAGTTGATTAAAAGGTGGCGCTATTATGTATGACAACCTGAAAAGCTTGGGTATCAATCAACCGGAAGATATCGATCGCTATAGCCTGCGTCAGGAGGCCAATAACGACATCCTCAAGATTTACTTCCGCAAAGATAAGGGCGAGTTCTTTGCCAAGAGCGTGAAGTTCAAGTATCCGCGCCAGCGCAAAACCGTGGTGGCAGACAATGCCGGCCAGGGTTACAAAGAGATCCATGAGATCAACCCGAACCTGCGCTACGTGATCGATGAACTGGATCAACTCTGCCAGCGCGATCAGGTAGAAGTAGATCTAAAACGCAAGATCCTCGATGACCTGCAGCATCTGCAAAACGTGGTCACCAACAAAATTGCCGAGATCGAATCCGATCTGGAAAAGCTGACGCGCGGTAAATAACCGCAACCCTTGGCGATAATTTGATCGCCTGTGTGCCAGCGGGTTCACATTTTGCCGGTTTTCTGTGTGATAGGGTAAATCGGTAATCGATAGGGTTGTTACTGCTTCGGCAGGCAAAACCTAATTCTTTAACGCTTGATGGCTGCGGCCTTGAGTGCTTAAGGGATTAGGTTTTTTTTTGCTTTATCTTCACCACTGGAGATAGCAGAAATAAAGTCGTGCCTGGCCGCTCGTAACCAGGCATCGAGAGGCTATTTCAACAAAGTGCCCCACTGCTCTACCCACGGGCAGGAAACCACTTCCGGTTCGGGTTGCTCGATCGCATCGATCTCCAGCACTTCACCTACGCGCGTTGCCCCCTGCTCTTGCAGCAAGGCATCAAAGGTACGCCCGGCACCGCAGAAGTTGTCATAGCTGCTATCGCCCAGAGCAATCAAGCCATAACGCAGCTCCGGCTGATAGCCCACCTGGTCGCGAATAGCCTGGAACAGCGGCGCAATACTGTCAGGCAAGTCCCCTTGCCCGGTGGTGGAAGTCACGACCAGCGCATAATGCTGGCGGTAAAACTGCCACTCTGCCAGCGTCCCTTCTTCAAACACTTTGACCTCATGGCCCTGTTGTTGCAGGATATTTTCTGCCTCTTCCGCTACTAACAAAGAGTTACCGTAGACCGTTCCGACGAAAATGCCGACCTGAGCCATCGTTGCTGCTCCCTTATGACCGTTAAAAAATGATTAGCTATCCTGACCGTTAGCCTGCGGAAACTCAAGTTCTGGCAGCACGTTATGCCAGCCAAATTGTGACATGACACCTTGCCAATCTGCTTCCCAGGGCGCGGAAATATGCAACGGCTGGCCACTCACCGGATGACTAAGTTGAAGATGGCTGGCGTGCAACATCAGGCGCGAACAACCAAAGTGTTCGGCCATACCACGGTTTTGCCGCAGATCGCCGTGAGCGGTATCACCAATAATCGGATGGCGCAGGTGCACCATATGACGGCGCAGCTGATGCTTACGCCCGGTCTCTGGTTTCAGCTCAACCAGGCTATAGCGCGAGGTGTCATAGCGGCCAATCGCCACTGGCATCTCTACCGTTGCCAAGGGCTGAAAATGACTTACCGCCGGTTTTGGACCTTTGTCCGGATTGGCATGTTTATCCGCCAACTTATCCAGCTCTTCAGTCAGCGCATAGTCAACGGTGCCGCCCTCTAAAACATAGCCCCGCACCACCGCGTGATAGGTTTTCTGTACCTGATGCTGTTCAAACTGTTGCGACAATAACCGAGCTACATCGCTGGACAACGCCATCAGCAATACGCCGGAAGTAGGACGATCCAGACGGTGTACGGTAAATACGTGCTGGCCAATCTGATCGCGCACGGTTTGCATCACAAACTTTGTCTCGTGACGATCCAGCCAGCTACGATGCACCAGCCAACCTGAGGGTTTGTTAACGGCGATCAGATGTTCGTCCTGGTACAACACCTTCATAGAGTGATTTTTTCCATAGATTAATCATGCATTTTATCTCCTTGCCCCTGCAAGCTGCAGCCTGCTGGCCGGTTTCAGGGCGAGGGAAGAGGTAATTGATTGATTCTATCGTCAAACATAAATAATGACGAAACGAAAATCCCGTTTGGCGCTCTCGTTTTTGCCCCACGGGTCAGTAGTGCCTACACTGTACAAAAAGTAGCAAGGAGAGATAACATTGAATTGGAATATAACGCTTTTGATAGCCCCCCTTTTACTGTCTATATGCAGCATTCTGTTTTCACCACAGTTGGCAATGGCCTGTACTCGCGCGGTCTACCACGGCGAAGATAACCTGGTGATCACCGGCCGAACTATGGACTGGAGAGAACAGCTGCACTCTGACCTGTGGATTTTTCCTCAAGGAATGGAGCGCAGTGGTAACGCAGGCAGCAACTCGATCAAATGGACGTCTAAATACGGCAGCGTTGTGACTTCCGCCTATGGTGTTGCAACCACCGATGGCATGAATGAAAAAGGTCTGGTAGCCAATATGCTGTGGTTGGTTGAATCCCAATACCCGGCATTCGATGGCCAGCAGCCAACCTTATCATTGGCAGCATGGGCACAGTATGCATTGGATAATTTCGCCACGGTGCAAGAAGCCGTTAACTCACTGGAAAAGTCCCCCTTTATCGTAGTGACCGGCGGCGTGCCTGGCCAGGAACGTTTGGCCTCCCTTCATTTGTCGTTGTCCGATGCCAGTGGAGACAGCGCTATTTTTGAATATATTAACGGCAAATTAGTGATTCACCATAGCCGCGACTATCAGGTCCTGACCAATTCCCCTACCTTCGATCAACAGTTGGCCATCACCAAGTACTGGCAAGGGATTGGGGGTAACGTCATGCTGCCTGGCACAAACCGTGCTGCCGACCGTTTTGTACGCGCACAGTTTTATATCAACGCTATCCCGAAATATCATCAGGCCAGGCTGGCAGCCTCTAGCGTACTGAGCGTTATGCGCAATGTTTCTGTTCCCTTTGGCATCACGACCCCTGAAGAACCCAATATTTCTTCCACTCGTTGGCGCACCCTGGCCGATCAAAAGAACAAGCTGTACTACTTTGAATCAGCACTGGGCAGCAGTACATTTTGGGTAGACCTTAAACGGGTCGACTTTGCTGCTGGCGCTCCGGTTAAAAAGCTGGCGCTGGGTAAAGATGAGATGGCAGATTTTACCGGTGAGGTTTCCGCTGAGTTTAAAACCAGCCCTCCTTTTGAATTCCTTGCTGCCGACGTCATCGATAACGGCTGAGCCCGACCGATGTTGACTGGTGGCTCCGCCCTGCCACCAGTCCCCCCCTTTTTATTCTCAGATAAGAATACTTATTCAGTCACACCCTCACACGTATTGACTAAAATTTAATCATTAGTGCATTTGCTAAGTTCCTTCCGCCTGTTACGCTGATGTTCACTCTTCAAACTCCGGACCATTCTTGCTTATCGATAAAATGGAGTAGATCTGAACGCTCCAGATAAACACCGATATGGCATTAAAATAACCGGCAGAAAAAAGAGAACACCATAACAGGGAGAGAAAAACATGAGCGTTGAACGAGAATATTTGTTGCCAGCGATCTGGGTACGTGAACACCTGGTCCAAGTCCCGCTGAATTGGTTCGATAGCAAGGATACCCGCACCATTGAGATCTTTGCCCGTGAGTTGGTTGACCCGTTACGCCGTGATGAGCAACTCCCTTGCCTGCTGTTTTTACAAGGTGGCCCTGGAGGGAAAAGCCCACGCCCTACGGCACGCAGCAGTTGGATTGCCGAAGCCCTCAAAAGTTATCGGGTGATCCTGCTCGATCAGCGTGGCACCGGGCGCAGCAGCCGCATTGAAGGTAAAAGTCTGGCCGGGCTAACCGCCCACCAGGCAGCAGATTACCTGGCCTGCTTCCGCGCCGACTCGATAGTGAGCGATGCCGAATATCTGCGTAAAAACTGCTTTGGCGATCGCCCGTGGAGCACGCTTGGGCAAAGCTATGGCGGCTTTATCACGCTGACCTATCTTTCTCAGGCTCCGGAAGGCCTACACTGCTGCTTTATGACCGGCGGCCTGGCAAGCCTGCAGCCCGATGCCGATGAAGTCTACGCTCATACCTATCCGCAGGTGATCGCCAAAAATCGCATCTTCTATCAGCGTTACCCACATCTGGAGCCGCTGCTTGGCCAGATTGCCGACAAGCTGGAGCAGGAAGAGGTGTTGTTGCCCGATGGCGACCGGCTGACCGTACGCCGTCTGCAAAGCCTGGGGATCGATCTTGGCATGAGTGAAGGTTACGAGCGGCTACTTTGGCTGTTTGACGAAGCCTTCAACCCAGACGGTGAATTCAGCGATACCTTCCTGTCGCAGGTAATGGCGTTGACCAGCTACGCGGAGAATCCGCTGTTTGCCGCGCTGCATGAAAGTATTTACGCGCAGGATAAGGCTACCAACTGGGCCGCCGAGCGGCAACGGGGCAACTTCGATGCTTTCGCCGAGGATCGGCGCCCGCTTTACCTGACCGGGGAAATGATCTATCCCTGGATGTTCACCGAGATCGCCGCTCTGCGCCCCTTCAATGAACCCGCCAAGCTGCTGGCCGATCGCCGCGTGTGGTCACCGCTGTATAACAGCGATCGCCTGCTCGACAATCGGGTACCGGTATTCGCCGCCATTTATTTCAGCGATATGTATGTCGATTTGAAGCTCTCGCTGGCGACGGCGCAACAGGTGGGTAATTTGACGCCGTGGATCACCAACGAGTATGAGCATAACGGCTTACGCGTTGGTAATGTTTTTGGTCATTTGCAGACGATGGCGCAGAAAGCGGGCATTTACGCCCCCTCTCCCCACACCTCTTTCGCAGGAATAGGGAGCTGGTAGGCCCTGCTCTTTTGGAGGTAAAAGGTAATCTCAGCAAGCTAGAGCCCCTACTTCCAAGGTGAGTCACTACAATTTCAAACACACGCGTTCGGTTCCCTCTCCCTCTGGGAGAGGGTTAGGGTGAGAGGGCATCTTAGTTCACCAGCTCAATGGTGATCAGGCGGCTATCGGCCCGGCCATGATCGTCCACCGCCCGGATGCGATACTGGCCATTGTTGACCGGCCGCCAATCGATGGCGGTTTTACTGGCGCTGCTGCCAAGATAAATATCATCGACAAACCAATACACCGTTTTACTGTCCGCATCCGTCACCGCATTGAAGGAGATTTTGTCACGCCCCTGCTGCGATTGCCGCAAGGTATAGGTGGTATTTTTCAGCGGCGAGGTAATGCGCGGCGGGCTGCCACCGATCGCCACCGCATTATCCTTGCAATGGTTTAGCGGCGGAGCCCGTTTGGGTAATCCAGCCTGAGCAAACACGTTAGCCAAATCGGAAGGCCAGAACTCAAATACCTCGGTGCGGGTTTGTGTTTCATCATATGGCGGGCAGGCCACCTCACCGCTGTGAATATCCAGCACCACCGGACGATAGACGGTATCGACCTTGATCGGCGACTTGCCGGGGATAAACCAGGTTTTGCCTTTCTGCTGGCACCACTGAGTTGGTAAGTTACCGCTGGCCAGGCAGATATCCACCCGCTTCAACTGTTTCGGGAAGGGGTGTTTCGGCTCCTGCAAGGCCGGATAGCTGGCGTTAATGCTGTCGATAATATTGAAAAATAGCGGAGCTGCCGCATCGGCCCCCACAAACACGTTGTTGCCTCTGCTGTCGAAATTCCCTTCCCACACCACCAGTACGTAAGGCCCAAAAATCCCGACGCTCCAAGCGTCGCGGAAGCCCCAGGAAGTCCCGGTTTTCCAATAGACCGGCAGGGATGACGAACGTTGTGCCAAAGTGTCACCTGGCCGACGATGCTGGCGCAGCATATCCAGCGTAGTAAAGCTGGCTTCTTCACTGAGCAAACGGATCGGTGGTGGATAGGCGTCATTCTTTTGCATCCTCAATGGACGTAATACGCCCCGGTTAGCCAACAGCGCATACAGCTTCGCCAGTTCCTGGGCAGTGATTTCCCCCCCGCCCAACACCAGCGACAGCCCATAATGATTCTCACTGGCCAGATTGGCGATGCCGGAAAGGCTTAAAAACTGATAAAACGTCGGCTGCCGTAGCTGCGAAGCCACATACACCGCAGGAATATTACGGCTGAAGTTCAACGCGTCTGTCGCCGTTACCGGCCCGAGGAAACGTCGGTCAAAGTTTTCTGGCGCATAGGCGCCAAAGGACGAGGGCACGTCCTTCAGGATGGTCATCGGATGCAGTACCCCTTGCTCCATCCCCAAGGCATAAATAAAGGGCTTGAGGGTCGAGCCAGGTGAGCGTTTGGCATTGGTCCCGTTAACCTGCCCCTGGATCTCGCGGTTGTAATAATCAGCAGAGCCCACCAACGCCCTTATCCCCATATCACGGCTGTCCACCAACAGCACCGAGGCATTATGGATCCCCCGGCTCTGGTTTCGGACGATAAACGCATTCACCTGCCTTTCGATCAACCGCTGTAGCCCGGCATCCAACGTAGTATCCACACGGGTATCCAGCTGCACTAACTGCTGGGTCTGTTGGCGTAACTGTTCGATAAAGTGTGGAGCAATGTACGGCATCCGTTCTGGCTGGCGCAGTGCCAAAGGGAGTTGAAACAAGGCTCGCTGGCTGCTGTCGGTGCTATACACGCTCTGCCAGCGTTGAAACAGGCGGTTACGGGCCTGCGTCAGAGCTTGCCCCAACACGCCGGTTTTAGGGTCGATGCGATAGCTGGGTGACTGCGGCAACACCGAGAGCGTCAGCGCCTCCGGCAAGGTCAGATCCTGAGGTGCCTTGGCAAAATAGATCAGGCTGGCCGCACCGATGCTTTCAATATTGCGGCCATAGGGGGCGTAATTGAGATAGGCTTCCAGAATATCGTGCTTGGAGTAGCTGAGTTCCAACTGAACGGCCCGCAGTACCTGCATCAGTTTGCCGCCAGGTGTGCGGGTATTCAGATGCCAATGCATGCGTGCCAGCTGCATGGTGATGGTCGAACCGCCCTGCATTTTGCCACCGGCTACGTAGCTGCGCCAAAAACCACGCAGCAGGCTGACGGGGTTAAATCCGGGGTTGTAATAGAACCAGCGATCTTCATGCAGCAAAATACCCTGCACCGCCAGCGGTGAGATCTTTTCCAACGGCGTCCACAGGCGATAGCGATCGTCATTGGCCAACGTGAGACGCATCAGCGTCCCGTGACGATCGTAATAAACCGTGGAAAAGGGCACGCCATGCGAAAGAGGAGGATGCGGCCACAGCCGCGCACCTACCAGGCCCAGCGCCAGCAGAAATACCGCCATCAAGATATTTTGCAGCCAGCGTTTTGCCCTAGCAGATGCAGAAAGGATTTTCATGGAGTCTCGGTACCCACGAACCCCGCAGCTCAACGCTGCGGGGCATCGCGATGGCTTATTGACTTTCCGCCGGTACAACCACCAGTTTACCGCTGTTGGCCGACATGGCCTGCACTTCACGATCGTACATGGCTTCACCATAAGCAGGAGGGATCACAAAGCTACCGGTGTTGGTCGCTTTAATCTGGTAGACAAACTCCTGCACGTCGGTACTGGCGCTACCATAGATAATCACCCGGTCTTCGCGGATATCGCTGTAATCAGGTGCCCAAGTGGAGCCCGAGGCAGCCAGTGGCGACTGCCACCCTGCGTCCGTATTCTCGCTGGCTTCACCGTCTTCGCCGGTCGATTCTGGCTCTGGTGCCGTTTGCTGCACCACTTCAAATCCACCAGGCAGCAGATCGACAATCGCCAGGTTGCTCTGCCCTTCTTTCGAATTGGCGCGGATTTTCAGATGAACGTTGATCTTCTGCCCCAGCGTCACCTGAGTGACAGGTTTACCCTGTTCATCGGTGTAATCACGGGTAATTTCCAAACCGCGAGCAATGGCTTTCTGTGGAGCAGCCAGATCGTAACCGGCCTGAGTGACCACATACCAGGCCGGAGCGTCGGCACTGTTGGTAAAGCGGATGGCTTTGGCCTCGGCCGTAAACTGGCCTTTGGCAAACAGCCCTATCATCTCTGAAATCACCTGCGGATCGACGTTACCTTGCTTGCCGAGCTGCGCAATCGTCAGCGAATCTGTGGCATTGGCCTGCGCCGCCACCTGAGCCGAGTAGCTTTCCAGCGCCAGGATACTCATCGCCGAAGAGTAAGTGGTGTAGCGCTCTTCTTTCAACGCCTTGACCATGTTCTCCAGCACCTGCGGAGGGATGGAAGAAACCTTCTCCGGGAAGTGGCGAGCGATCAGGTACAGACGCGTTGCGTCCTGCACCAACGGATCGAAGTAATTCTGCGTCCACCAGCCTTTGTCATAGGCTTTGCTCAGTTGCTTCCAGCTAGGCTGCAGCAAAGCATTGGCCTCATCGTCCATTTTCAGCAGACGGTAAGACGATGCAAGATACAGGGCGCTCAAATCGGTTTTCCAGCTGTCTGGATACAGTTTCTGCAACGTATCCTGCACCGAGGCCAGCGAGTTGGTGGTAATTTCGCCCTGCAAGGTCAGCAGGTAGACCGCCCAGGTACGCAGACGCAGATGATACATATCATCATAACGGTTGGCTGCCAGCTCACGCAGCGCGCCGTTGGCATCTTCCAGCATCCCTACCGGCAAGGCATAGCCCGCCGCTTTGGCTTCCAGCAGGTATTGCACCACGTATGGCGTGACGAAAGGATCGGTTTCCGGCGATGAACGCCAGGCACCAATGGCCCCGCTGTCGTTCTGGCGGGAACGCAGTACGCCGAGCAGGTTTTTCAGCTGTTTGCTGACTTCGGCCTGGCTCAGGCTGCTTTTCATTTCCGGATGCTGGCTTTGCATGATCAGCGGAATAGAACGGCTGACGATCTGCTCAGAACAGTAATACGGATAATCTGCCAGATACTGCGCCAGACCGTTGGTCAGCACCAACGGCGAGTGGGATACCGCCGCGCTACGCTGCGCATAGGCATCAAACATCTGCCGCAGATTATCAATATTCTGGCTGCTGCCACTCATCCGGCCCATCACCGTCTGGGTGCGGTAAGGCATTGCCGGACGTACCGAGGTGCTAATGGTACGGCGGCTGGTTTTATCACCATAACGTGCATCAAATACCAGCGGAGCATCACCCAGTACCGCCTTGGCACGTAGGCGGAAGTTGATCACGCCTTCACGCTTCTCTGCCAATGACAGGCTTTGCTCGGCCTTACCCACCACTTCCAACTGCGGCGGTGGAGTCAACTGCACGGCGATCGCCACAGGTTTACCGTTCAACCCTTCGAGGTTATTGCTAACCCCTACGCTAACATCAAACTCATCCCCCGGAGCCACCATGTAAGGCACGTTCGGCGTCATGATGAAGTTGTCACGTACCGTCGCGGAGGTTTGAGCCTTGCCGATTTTGCTTGGCGTCACCGAAATGGCCATCACGCGGATCTTGCCGTTGAAGTAATCCGGCACCGGATAGGTAAACTGCTTCTCGCCGTTGACTTCGGTAATGCCAGACCAATAAGCCACCGGCTTGTCACGCTTGCGTTTGAACGGGTTCAGGTTGAGATCCAGCCCTTCCCCCGCATCACCGCCTGGTGCCGCCGAAAGTGCCATCAGCTTGCTGAATTCCGGCAGGATCAGATCGAGGATCTGCGAGCTTTCTACGCTCAGTTCACGCTTACGGAAGAAGTACTCCAGCGGATCTTTCAGGCGGTAACGCGCTACCTGCAAGATCCCCTCATCTACGGCAAACAGTGCCACCTGCTGAGGACCATCGGTTTTCACCGTCATCGTCAGGTTTTCACCCGGCTTAATTACCTCAGGTGTTACTATTTCCAGGCCGTTTTGCCGGGCTTTGGTGCTGATTTTAAACGGCATGACGCCATAGCTCAGCGGGCTCATAAAGATCTCGCTGGAGTTCACATCGCGCACAAACTGCACGTTGATATACCCGTTGCCTTCCATCCCGGCCGGAACCCGGATTTTCTGCACCGAGCTGGTGGTATCGGTGTGGAACCACTGCCAGGCATAGACACGGTCTTTTTCAATGGTGATCAAACCGCTGCCGGTATAAGGCGCGTTGATCGCCACTTCTATTTCTTCACCCGGCTGATATTCCGCCTGGTTCAGTTTCAGCTTCAGTTCGGCATTGCGATCCAGCGAACGGCTGAGGTTGGCGTTGCCCGCCACGCTATAGGCGATACGGTTGAGCACCTTGCCCTGCGCATCTTCAATCACCAGAACAAAGTCACCTGGGGTTTCGGTTGCCAAGGTCAGATCGGTGCCCTGCTCGCTCAGCGCCAACGGCTGCTCGGACAGCTGCACCTCTTTCATTTTCGACTGGTATTTATAAACGCCAGAATCCTGCTTGGTCAGCACCGAGATGTATTTCTGCTCGATCAACACCTGCTTCAGATCGGCGAGTGCGATCTGTTTCAGGGAAGGATCGACGGCAATCACGTTCAAATGCCGCGCCGAACCCCGGTTGATGTAGCCTAAATCACCGTCTGGCTTCACCCCCACCAGATAGTCATACGGCGACACCAGTACCCGAGCAGTGGCGGCAACGGAACGTCCACCGCCCGCTACAAAGGCCTCCGACAGCAGTTGCAACTGGTAGGTCGCATCCGCATAGGACTTCAGGTCCAGCGGAATATTCGCCACGCCCTGCTCGTTGGTGGTGCGGTCTTCCAGTTCCGTTTCAAAACCGTCGCTATTCTGGCGGTTCTCAAAGAAGGCGTAATCCGGGAAGCGATCGAAGCTTGGATACATTGGCCGTAGTGTCAGCTTCGAGGTAACTCGGCGA
This sequence comes from Serratia sp. ASV30, assembly GCF_016428815.1. Taxonomy (NCBI): domain Bacteria; kingdom Pseudomonadati; phylum Pseudomonadota; class Gammaproteobacteria; order Enterobacterales; family Yersiniaceae; genus Serratia; species Serratia sp. ASV30. Next base: position 57,849 of record NZ_JAELTL010000003.1, read on the forward strand.
TCCTGGGCCGGTGTGCCAAACAGGTTCTGCACATCGATGTTCGCCTGCAGCTCAGAAGGTTTTACCCACCCTTGCTGCCGGTTCGGCGTCAACTCCAGCTTGACCTTCAGTTGGTCTGGCTCAAACTCTTTCACGTTGACGGCGGTATGGCCGAGCAAGGTGGATGTGTCGTTATTTTTGCCAATCAGATACAGGTAGACGTTCCACTCGCCCGTTGGCGCGTTCTCATCGGTGGTGTAACTCAATTCATTGAAACCACCGCCACCGAGAGTCAGCGGCACCGTCGTCATCAGTTTGTCGCGCGGATCGCGGATTTCGGCACGCACCGGTACGCCAGCCAGGGCTACGCCCCAATCGGCCGCACGGGTAATCAGACCAATATTGAAGGTATCGCCCGGACGGTACACGCCACGATCGGAGAACAGGTAACTGCTCAGGGTACGTGGATCGATCGGAGTTTCTTCGCCTTCAATATCAAAGCGGGAGAAATCCAGCCCGCGATCGTTGTAGCGGGTGGTCGGCAAGAAGGACACATCGCCTTCTTTTTCCACCAGGAACATCACCGGCTCGCGTTCGTTGGTATACACGTCCAGCGCAGGGAAACGCACGTGCCCATTGGCATCGGTCACCTGGCTGAGCAGCGTCACGCCGTTTTTGGCGATCACCGAGACTTTGGCGTTACCGACTGGCGCACCGCTGTGGATAGATTGGACAAACACATCGCGCGTTTTATCCTGCGAACGTTTGGCAATAATCCCCAGATCGGTCACGACAACAAAGCGCGAATCTCCCACGCTGGGTGAATCATCCCCTTCCTGCTCGCCCTGATCGCCTTCATCCTCTGTGGCCTGCGTCTTTTTCTTTTCCGGCTGCCATTCTGACAGCGTCAGCAGGAACACACCGCGATGGGAATCCGTGCTGGTGGAGAGGTAACGTGAGAGATCGATGCCCTTGTAGCTCACTTCACCCGGCCGATCGTTATTGATTACCGTTTGATACTTAAAGTGTTCGGTAAAATATTCATCGTTAAGCTGGTTGAACTGGGCCGAAGAGTATTCGCTGCTTTTGAATGAGACGATATGTTGCAGCTGGCTTGGGATCACCCGCTTGATATCCAGACGCAGGCCGGGCACGTTACGCGCCGCCACGCTGATTTGCTTGTCACCATTCACCGACAGCAGAGAACCCTGTGACATAAACTGCAAGGTTTTCGGGAAGTCCGGGACTTCGACGATGCGGTAGACCTTCTCCGGCATTTTATAGCCGCCCGAAGAAGTCATCAGGTTGGTGATTTCCAGCAGCATAAAGCGGTGAGCCGGTGCGTCAAACTTGAAGCTGAACTGCGGTTGATAGGTCTCTTCCGCTTCATTCAGGGTCAGCATCAGTGGCGTAGACTGGGCCATCACGCTGTTTTCGATGCTCTCGGTCCCGCCCCACTGATAAAAATCGTCCGGTTCGTTACTGGCTTCAGAGTCGTTAGGGTTATGCTGCGGCAATAACCAGGCCTTGACCGCACGCCCGGCATCTTTGTCTTTGATCGCATCGCTGAAAGCGACAATCAGCGCACGCTGGCCTTTAGTGCCATCGCTATCGACCACCTGAGCACTGGCATCCTTCACCGTGAGGCTATACAGGGTTGGCACCGATACCCAGCTGTCTTTCGATTGAGCGATCTCATTGGCAGACACCACCGACTTGATGCCCTTGCCCAGCACCAGATGCACTTTACCACCGTGATCCAGCGCTTTCAGCGGTTCAGAATGCACCCAGGCGTTCAGTTTCTTGGCGTCAAAGACCACGGAGAAATTGAGTTTCTTTTCAGATTTGGCGTTGGCTTCGATCAACCCCATGGCAATCTGTTTTTCAAAGCTGGCCACGTCTACTGGCGCATTGAATTTGACGTTGAAGATAGCGCTGCGCTTTTGCGGATCTTGTGGGTCCTGATAATACTCGGCTTGCCCAAGTTGATAGTCAAAAGCCGGGGCACTAAAGCTGTAGTTGGTGTTGGCGAGTTTAATCTGCGGGGCCAGCAACACGGCAGGCTCAAGCTTAACCTCATATTTGCTGCCCATCGGCAAAGGGCTTTTCGGCGTGAAGACCAGGGTCCAGGCATTATTCCACTTCCACTGCCCTTCAAGTGCCGGGCTGATGGAGATGCCTTTTTCTACGGCCTTGCCGACATCGGTCAAGGGTGCCACGGAGTTTCTAAAGGTGAGGGTGACCTGCTGCGGCGCAGATTTCTGCACGGCAAAGTTAACCGGCTCAGGATCGGATACTCGCACGCTGGTTTCCTGGTACACCATCGGTGCCGGTTCAATCGGCTGTGGCCGATTCAGCCACCAGTGCCATCCGTAGAAGGCGCCACCCGCGGCGCACAACAGCACCAGCAACGACAGGCTAATGGCTTTGGGATAGGTGTCCACCCCACCTTCCAGCCGCAGGAAGCCGCGCTTCACCCCGCCGGATACCGCTGCCCACCAGGCAGGTGCATTCCAGTTCAGGTTGCCCACCACCGGCTTGAACAGCCGCCCCAACAGGCCAAAAATCAGGGCCAACAGGCGGAACAGACCTTTGATCAACGTAAAAGGCAAACGGAGGATAAACTTCAGCAAATCCATGATTGCAGCACCTTTTTATTCCTTGAAAGACACCCAGAGAGACAACATTCCCGACGCCGGAACCGAGGCAGCTAACAGACTGCACCCACTCCAAAAATCAGTGACAACACCAAAAAAATAAGAAAAATAGCCATGACCACGCCAAAAGCAAACATGGCAATTTGAAAAGCCAGCGTGCCAATTCCGAGCATTACCGCAGCAGAAACCGCGCGCGGGTTTTCCTTACACGCCCCAGCAATAGCGCCCAGGACCACGGCCCCCACCGCCAATACGGCAGTGACGATCTTCAATATTCGATCGACATCATAATGAGGCCGCGAGACCTTTTCAGGGATTTGATGGCCAGCCAATGAGGCCAACAGTGATTCTTTGATGGCCATCGCTTTGCCCGCCACGAGGCTTTCCAACGTCTGCTGAGGGGCAAATGGCCCGGCATAGAAATGCACCATAGCCAATAACAGCGCCAGGCCGCCTAGCGCGATCCCCGACCAACCGAATATATTTTGTTTGAGCATGAGAAACCCTCCTTGGTAACTCGCGATAATGCGCACATTATCTACTAGTTCCACACGGCGGTGGAAACTCTATTTTAGCCATACCGCGTGAATTGCGCATTACCACGCATAAATCGGAAATTGCTGATAAAACGCAACGAGTTCACGACAGACAGGCTAAGCGGGCGCAGCATGCGGCGCACCCTACGGTCGAACATACAGCGCGATTACAGCTCGATATTGAGCAGTGAATCCAGCTGCTGTAGCAGCAACAGCAACGGCAGGCAGTTCGGCTGTTTATCTTTTAGCGCTTCTTCAAAATAGGGGGTGATGGCAAAACGCGTTGGTAGTGGCGCATTGGCATCGAGCAGCGCATGCATCCTTGGCAACAGTACCCACTGCAACCACTCTTCGGCCTGCATGCTTTCGATGCAAAAAGGTTCCGTGCTGGCAAAAGCCTCGGCTTCCGGCGGCGTCAACTGCCACAGCGTCAGATCGCGCATGGACTGTTCAATCGCCTGTAAATTGTGGCGAACCTGGTTGGATATACTCATCGACATTCCCGAACAATTTAAGCATGTTAATCAGCCTACGGCTGCAAGCCGCAAAGCATAACATTTAAGCCCAAAGCACCCAATTTTATCTGGTGGCGCCACGCCTGGCACGGCACAATACGCGCACCCAACAATCACACATGATAAAAGACATGCCCGCAACATCACTCAATAAAAATCACGCTACGCCCGGTAAAGCCATGCTGGCTTCGGTTACCGGTTATGCTATGGACGGCTTCGATCTGTTGATACTCGGCTTTATGCTGCCGGTGATCACTACTGAACTGGGTCTCACCTCATCACAAGCCGGTTCGCTGGTGACCTGGACATTGATCGGCGCAGTGATTGGCGGCGTGATCTTCGGCCATCTCAGCGATCGTTTTGGCCGCATCCGCGTGCTGACCATCACTATCCTGATGTTTTCGCTGTTTACCGGCCTGTGCGCCGTTGCCGTCGGTTACTGGGACTTGCTTGCCTATCGCACCCTGGCCGGGATTGGTCTAGGCGGCGAATTCGGTATTGGCATGGCGTTGATCGCCGAAGCCTGGCCCGCTGAGAAGCGTAACCGTGCCTCAGCCTATGTGGGCATGGGTTGGCAGCTCGGCGTGCTTGCCGCAGCCTTCCTCACCCCGCTGTTGTTACCTTATATCGGCTGGCGTGGCATGTTCCTGGTTGGCCTGCTGCCGGCGCTGGTTTCCTTCCTTATTCGCCGAACCATGGGCGAACCCAAAGAGTTTACGCAGCAAAAAACCAGTGAACAGCAACTCTCCTTTACTCAACGATTAAAGCTGTTATTTAAAGATCGCGCCACCAGCAAGGCCAGCCTGGGGATCTTTATCCTCTGCTCGGTGCAAAACTTTGGCTATTACGGGCTGATGATCTGGATGCCGACCTATCTGGCCAAAAACTTTGGCTTCTCGCTGACCAAATCCGGCGTCTGGACGGGAGTCACGGTGATCGGCATGACCTTCGGTATCTGGCTGTTCGGGATATTGGCCGACCGCTTTCCCCGTTGGATCATCTTTGTCATTTACCAAGTTGGAGCCGTGGTGATGGTCATAAGCTATGCGCAACTCACCGATCCCACGCTGATGCTGTTTGCGGGTGCACTGATGGGGGTGTTCGTTAACGGGATGATTGGCGGCTACGGCGCGCTGATTTCTGACACCTACCCGGTACAGGCTCGTGCCACAGCGCAGAATATCCTGTTCAACCTGGGCCGCGGCGTCGGTGGGCTGGGGCCATTGGTGATCGGTGCGCTGGTCACTCAGGTTTCCTTTACCGCCGCGATCAGCCTGCTGGCTGCAATCTACCTGTTGGATATTTTCGCCACGTTGTTCCTGCTGCCGAAAAAACAAAGCACGGGCGATACATTGGGGGCAATCGGGTAAACCTTGAGGGGGAAGCCAGGCAGGATTTGCTGTCTGGCCTTTGCTCCAGACAAAAAGTTGGGGGCACTGCGTTAACAGTGCCCCCGGTTCGTTTTATAGCTAATCCCGCTACAAGTGTGCTCCCTGCTCAATCCCTGAAAACTTTTCCTTTCGGCCATCCTGACCAAAACAATCCTTCGCAAAATCCTATAGCATCATCCTGACGCGGTTCCTCGGCCTTCCTGACCCACCAACAATCCTGTGCTGGCTCTCTATCTCCGTCCTGGAGGTGTCCTTGGTTTCAATCCTGAAACATCCTGTGTATCATCCTGATACCAATCCCTTTCACTCTTCCTGAGTGCATCCCTTTCTTCTTCCTGAAGCTGCATCATCCTGACGCTTTCCTGCTCCATCCGGCTTCCTTCCGGTAGACATAAGATCGCTTATTTCCTTTCCGTTAACAAGGGCAAGTAGGATGGATTACAGTAAATTTGACTTAGCCCACATCAGCATAAACATATAACAAATTGATATATAAGATTAATTATCGAAAAAACACCAACTAAAGTAAAAAATTAAAAGCGATCTCTCACAGCTTTTGTAAGAGATCTCGCACACGCACTAAAGGCAAATTAGCCGATTAATTAACTCTGGGGCGTAAAGCATTGAGAAAATCCCCCAAACAGGCAGCTAATAGCGTGCGTTTTTTGCTGCCAAATTGCTCAAGCAACACGTTGCCACTGACATTACACAGCGATACCACCGTCATTTCCGATTCTGTGGTCGCCAGGAACAACGTAGGCGAGAGCTTAAGGCGTTTTTGCGTCACCAGATGCCCAATCAGATTCTCCTGCAGGCGAATAAAGTCGTCTTCACTCCAGACCTGCAATAGCGTCAACGGATGCTCGCCAAACTTCGCACTCATATCCCCGGCATAGTGTTGGGTGTAGAAGGTGTGGATATCCGGCTGTAGTTGCAGTTCCAGCGCCTGCTCCACCTTTTCCAGGCTGGCCGCTGGCGTAAACGGCTGCGGCAGCCACAGCACCGTATCATCGCGATTTTCGACAATACAGGGGGAAGCCACACCGTACAGTTCCTGGCTAGCCGGGGCATGGCCGTACTGCTGTTGCCAAGCGTCGACATAGCGCTGGGTAAATTCACGCAGGGCGTGCGATACATCATGGTCCATATTTTTTCTCGCATACGGTAAACTGGTGCCTATTGTACCTATCTCACACCAAGGTGACAGCTCATGTCCTCCTATCAAGATCATCAGGCTCTGGCGGCACTGACGCTGGGCAAACCAACCGCATACCGTGACTGCTACGATGCCTCACTGTTACAAGCGGTTCCTCGCAGTATGAACCGGGAACCGCTGGGGCTTTATCCCGATAGCCTGCCGTTCCACGGGGCCGATATCTGGACGCTGTATGAACTTTCCTGGCTCAATGCCAAGGGGCTGCCACAGGTTGCGGTGGGAGAAATCAGCCTGAATGCCAACAGCATCAACCTGATTGAGTCCAAAAGCTTCAAGCTCTATCTCAACAGCTTTAACCAGACCCACTTCCCGGACTGGGAAGCGGTACGTTCTACGCTTCAACGCGATCTCGCCGCCTGCGCGCAAGGGGATGTCAGCGTGAGCCTGTTCAGCGTAGATCGGCTTGAAGGCAGCCTTATCGCCCGGTTGGAGGGCGAATGCCTTGACCACCAAGACATCAGCATTGATAACTACGAGTTCGATACAGGCTACCTAGAAGGCGCCGCCGGTAGCCAAGTCGTAGAGGAAACGCTGGTCAGCCATCTGCTGAAGTCCAACTGTCTGATCACCAACCAGCCCGATTGGGGCTCGGTACAAATCCGCTATCATGGCCCGCAGATCAACCGTGAAGCCCTGCTGCGCTATCTGGTTTCGTTCCGCCATCACAACGAATTCCATGAACAGTGCGTTGAGCGGATCTTTAACGATCTGCTGCGTTTCTGCCAGCCGCAACAATTGAGCGTTTATGCCCGCTATACCCGGCGCGGGGGTCTGGATATCAACCCTTGGCGTAGCAACGTGGCGTTCGAACCGGCGCATGGCCGTCTGGCTCGCCAATAATGCTCAACAACTGAGCTAACAGGCGGTTTGTATTGGTAAAAATCCGGAGACGGCGGTAAGGTTAAATCAAGAGTGCCCGCTTTTTGCTCAGGCATTCCAGTAGGCAATACAAAATTCTTACCGCAGTGCGCAGAGGCAGGTAAGGATTATTATCGCCCTATTTATGGGCGCAAAGGAGTTACCTTGATTACACATATCAGCCCACTGGGCGCTATGGACTTGTTGTCACAGCTGGAAGTTGACATGCTGAAGCGTACCGCCAGCAGCGACCTGTACCGTTTGTTCCGCAACTGCTCCCTGGCGGTATTAAACTCCGGCAGCCAGACCGACAACAGCAAACAGTTGCTATCGCGTTATGAAAACTTTGATATCAACGTGCTGCGCCGTGAACGCGGCGTAAAACTCGAGCTGGTGAACCCGCCAGAAGAGGCTTTCGTTGACGGTCGCATTATTCGTTCACTACAAGCCAACCTGTTTGCGGTGCTACGCGATATTCTGTTTGTCCACGGCCAAATTGACAGCGCCGAACGTTTCCAACACCTGAATTCGGAAGACTCTGTTCATATCACCAATCTGGTGTTCTCCATCCTGCGTAATGCACGTACGCTACACCTCGACGAAGATCCGAACCTGGTGGTGTGCTGGGGTGGTCACTCGATCAATGAAAACGAATATCTGTATGCCCGTAAGGTCGGTAGCCAGCTGGGTCTGCGCGAGCTGAATATCTGTACCGGCTGTGGGCCAGGGGCAATGGAAGCGCCAATGAAAGGGGCCGCCGTCGGTCATGCGCAGCAGCGTTACCACAATAGCCGCTTTATCGGTATGACCGAGCCCTCCATCATTGCCGCCGAGCCGCCGAATCCGCTGGTTAACGAACTGGTGATCATGCCAGATATAGAAAAACGTCTGGAAGCCTTTGTGCGTATCGCGCACGGCATCATCATTTTCCCTGGCGGGGTCGGCACTGCGGAAGAACTGCTGTATCTGTTGGGCATTCTGATGAACCCGGAAAACAGCGAACAGGTATTGCCGCTGATCCTCACCGGGCCGAAAGAAAGCGCAGATTATTTCCGCGTGCTGGACGAATTCATCATGAAAACGCTGGGCGAGAAAGCCCGTCGTCACTACACCATCATCATCGACAATCCGGCCGAAGTGGCCCGTCAGATGAAAAAGGCCATGCCACTGGTGAAAGAAAACCGCCGTAATACCGGGGATGCCTACAGCTTTAACTGGTCGATCCGTATTGCACCGGACCTGCAGCTCCCCTTCGAGCCAAGCCATGAAAACATGGCCAATCTCAACCTGTACCCTAATCAACCGGCGGAACAGTTGGCTGCGGCTCTGCGCCGTGCGTTCTCAGGGATCGTGGCGGGTAACGTGAAGGAGAACGGCATTCATGCCATCGAACAGTTCGGCCCTTACAAGCTGCATGGCGATCCGTTGATGATGAAGCAGATGGACAGCCTGTTGCAAGGTTTTGTCGCCCAGCACCGTATGAAACTGCCGGGAACCGCCTACGTACCTTGCTACGAGATTGTAGCCTGATCATCACCTCTGGGCGGCGTCATAGCCGCCCTTCTTTTCTGACGTTGTTGCCTTGCCTATGCCTATACATTTACTGATTGTCGATGCTCTGAACCTAATCCGCCGCATTCATGCAGTGCAGGGCTCCCCTTGTGTCAACGCTTGCAAGCATGCGCTACAGCAGTTGATTCAACACAGCCAGCCCACCCATGCCGTGGCGGTGTTCGACGAAGACGACCGTAGCGAGAGTTGGCGCCATCAAATTCTGCCCGATTACAAAGCCGGACGCTCGCCAATGCCGGAAAACCTGCATCAGGAAATGCCGCAGCTGCGCGAAGCGTTTGCCGAGCTTGGAGTGGCCAGTTGGCATTCCGCAGGCAATGAGGCGGACGATCTGGCTGCGACTCTGACGGCCAAAATTGCCGCTGGCGGCCACCAGGTGACGATTGTCTCCACCGACAAAGGCTACTGCCAACTACTGGCACCCAGCGTACAGATCCGTGACTACTTCCAGAAACGCTGGTTGGATATGCCGTTTGTGCAGCAAGAGTTTGGCGTGTTACCGCAACAGCTCACAGATTATTGGGGGTTGGCAGGGATTGGTAGCAGCAAGATCCCAGGCGTTGCCGGTATCGGGCCAAAAACGGCAGTATTGCTGCTACAACAGATGGGCAGCCTGGATGGTCTGTATCAACACCTGGAGCAGGTGCCGGAGAAGTGGCAGGGCAAGCTGTTAGAGCACCGCGAGCTGGCCTATATCAGCAAGCAGGTCGCCACCCTACGTACCGATCTGACGCTGGATGGCAATCTGCAACAGTTACGTTTGCCAACAAAGTAAGGGCGCTGCCAGTAGCAACGCCCATATGCCTTACTCGCGCTCGTCGCGGCGGCCGGGGATAGCCGACCACATGCGGCGCACGTGTACGGTGATCTCTTCACGATCGTGGTACAGCTGCTTGGCGTGGATCTCTGCGCTAATCCCCTCGTTGGCCAAGGCTTCGTGGATACTTTGCAGGCTCTGCGCCACCTCTTCGTAGCGCTTCTTCATCGGCAGCTTCAGGTTAAAGATCGCCTCACGGCACCAGCCTTTGAGCAACCATTGGATCATCAAGCTGGTCACTTTTGCCGGTTTCTCCACCATATCGCACACCACCCAGTAGTTTTTGCTGGTGGTCGGTTCAAAGCGGAAGCCGTCGACACGATGATGGGTCACCTGCCCGGTATCCATCAGGCTCTGGGCCATCGGGCCGTTGTCCACCGAATGCACCATCATGCTGCGTTTGACCAACTGATAGGTCCAGCCGCCAGGGCAAGCCCCCAGATCGACCGCAAACATCCCGCTACCTAAACGCTCGTCCCATTCGTCTGCCGGAATGAAAACGTGGAAAGCCTCTTCCAGTTTCAGCGTAGAACGGCTTGGTGCATCGGACGGGAACTTCAGCCGTGGGATCCCCATATAGAACGGGGAGTTGTTGTTGCTGTAGGAATACCCCACGTAGCAACAGCCCGGCGCGATAAAGAACACGTGAACCACTGGACGAGAGGGATTCTCACGCGCCATCAGCACTTTCTGCTCACGCAATGCGCCGCGCAGCGGCACAGTCAGCTTGCGGCAGAACTTCAGCAGCTCTTTGCTTTCGTTGGTATCCGGCACTTCTACCCGTAATTCACCGCCGCGATCGACCACGCCCATCAGCATGCCGACAATCGGTGAAACCCGATCTTCCGGCGGCAAATCACGCAGCAGTTCTCCCACCACCAACATCTGGCGGGCAAAGATCAGCTCACGGAACGGAATTTCTTTCGCCAGACGATCGGCATCGTCCGGCTGATAGCATTCAAACAGCACATAGCCGCTGTTGTCTTTAACCCTGGCAAAGCCGAACACTTCCAACTGGGCGGCCTTGTCGGTAATTTCCGCCGCGCACTCTTTCTCAAAGCCTTGGCGGCAGTACAACGCGATCTTATTCATGGCGCTCGGCCTTTTTCCTCAGACGCAAAGCGCCAATCAACATCAATGCCCAACCGATCAGGAAGCAGGTCCCGCCCACTGGCGTGACATAAACCCAAACCTTTTGGTGAGACAGCGCCAGACAGTACAGGCTGCCGCTGAACAACACGGTGCCGAGCGCCAACAGCGCTCCGCTCCAGTAAAACCACAGGCTGACCCGACGCTGCATGGCGACGGCCAGCCCCAGGATGGCCAGAGTATGGAACCCCTGGTAATCAAGCCCGGTGCGGATCCAGGCCATTTCATTGACCCCAAGCGCACTACTCAATACGTGCGCACCAAACGCGCCCAGAGCAACGTAGACAAAACCACTGATAGCAGCAAAAATCAGCATAGAACGGCTACTCATCATTATTCACCTTAATCGAGATTAACCAGCCACAACGTCACCGCAACTGGCCCTATTGTTCATAGCGAAAGCGGAACTTCTCCTGTTCGCTGGCCGCACGCGCCAAGATCCATTGGCGAAAGGCGGCTATTTTACCCAGTTCTGCCTGGCTGTCATGACATACCAGATAAAAAGCGTTTTTACTTACCAGCACATCGTTAAACGGGCAGACCAACCGACCGGCTTCAATCTCGGTTTGCGCCATCACGTTATTCACCAGCGCAATCCCCTGGCCGTGAACGGCCGCCTGAACCACCATGGCGCTATGGCTAAAGATTGGCCCTTGCTGCACGTTGATATGCTGTAACCCCAGTTGGCGGGTGTATGCCAGCCAGTCGCGGCGTGAAGTATCATGCAGAAGCGTATGATAAGCCAGATCGCCCGGCACTTTCAGTGCATGATCGCCCATTAACAGGCTGGGAGAGCAAACCGGCAGCAGATATTCCGCATACAAACGCTCGGTGCGTACTCCCGGCCAGTTGCCACGGCCATAAAAGATCGCCACATCAACGTCATCCGCCAACTTTTCTTCTTCGCGGTCAATAGCCTGGATACGCACATCGATCCCCGGATAAGCTGAGTTAAAACTGGAAAGACGGGGTACCAGCCACTGAATGGCGAAACTGGGCGGCAGGCTGACGGTTAAAGCCCCCTTGGCACTGCGTGCCTGAAGCTTGCGTGTTGCCTCATTGATCGAAGAGAAGATCTCTTTGATATCCAGGTAATAACTCTGCCCCTCTTCCGTCAGCAGCAGCGAACGGTTACGCCGTCGAAACAGTTTCAGCCCCAGGAAATCCTCCAGAGACTTGATCTGATGGCTGACTGCGGCCTGGGTAACAAACAGCTCCTCTGCCGCCTTGGTAAAGCTCAAATGGCGGGCTGCCGCGTCAAAAACCCGCAGAGCATTAAGAGGAGGGAGACGTTTAGACATGAATTAACCCTTTTGTATTGCAAACTGCGGCGTTGTCGGCTGAATGCGCCTTTACCGCCGCCCGGCTGTGCCGAACAGGGATGTTCAAATGCCGCGAGCGCAAGGATACGCCTAAGCGGCCAATCTGCAATTCATCGGCTTTAGTTACATTTATGTAACAAATGGCCGCCGGGTTTCGCAAACGAGATCAGGCTGCACGATACATAACGCCACTAGCCCATCCGCATGGACTATTGCCATTAGTTTTTTTAATCCGAGCCATTATAAATTGTCCGTTGAGCATGCGCCAGTAAATACCTATAGTGGCGACACTTCCTGGGCCGGAACGAAAAGGGATTGGGTGTCGAGGACGCCGATGAACTTTTGGCTTGTGGTTGTGATGTTGTGTTTGCAATTTGTCCGCCAATTCGGACATGGTAGCTAGGCTACTGTTTTTCACTTCCTGTACATTTACCCTGTCTGTCCATAGTGATTTTATGCAGCACCGCCAACTTCGCGGTGCTTTTTTTTGCCTGAAACTTACTGTTTTATCTGAAAATTACTGATTACCTTCAACCATTTCCTTCACGTCGGCACGGTTAATCTGCTGCTGAACGCCGTTGGCGTCTTTGTAACTGATCATCCCGGTATCGTCATCCACCTTGGGTTTGCCATCGGCAACAATGGTGCGTCCATCGCTGGTATGCATGACGTAGTTGCTTGAGCAGGCTGCCAGGGTAAACGTGAGCATCAGGGCAGAGATAACTGCGGCTGTCTTGTTCATTTGTGACTCCTTGTAGATAAAAATGCTGTAAAACTCACTTCTGTTATTTAAGGAACTCATTAGCGCGCCAATATTCAGCATAACAAACTTTCGTCAGATTTCCAGGAAACGGCGACAATTGATCGGGATAACTTGTCTCTGACACTAAAATAGGACAGGATCAATGGCTGACAAAGCCACTGATAATCAGCCGATGAAGCCTTTTGAGCCTACCTTGTTCCGCAGCCAGTTCCCGGCCCTTCAACAGGCAGGAATTTATCTGGACAGTGCCGCTACCGCGCTAAAACCGCAGGCGGTGATCGACGCCACGCAGCAGTTTTACAGCGCAGATGCAGCCACCGTACACCGTAGCCAACATCGTGCGGCGCAGGATTTGACCCAGCGCTTTGAACAGGCACGCCAGCAGGTCGCCACCTTGATTAATGCCCCCTGTGCGGACGATATCGTTTGGACCCGTGGCACCACGGAAGCCATCAATCTGGTCGCGCAGAGCTATGCTCGCCCACGCCTGCAACCTGGGGATCAGATCCTGGTTAGCGAGGCGGAGCATCATGCCAACCTGATCCCGTGGTTGATGGTGGCAGAACAAACCGGTGCCGAAGTGGTGAAGCTGCCGCTTGGCCCCGATCGCCTGCCAGATTTGACGCTGCTCCCTACCCTATTGTGCGAGAAAACCCGCATTCTGGCCTTGGGGCAAATGTCCAACGTCACGGGAGGCTGCCCGGATATCGCGCTGGCTATCGAGTTGGCTCATGCGGTGAACGCGGTAGTGATGATCGATGGCGCACAGGGCATTGTGCATTGCCCTGCCGACGTTCAGCGGCTCGATATCGATTTCTACGCCTTCTCAGCGCATAAACTCTATGGCCCAACTGGCATTGGTGCGTTGTATGGCAAAACCGCGTTGCTGGCCCAAATGGGGCCATGGCAAGGCGGGGGGAAAATGCTGACACAGGCTTCTTTCAGCGGCTTTACGCCACAAAAACCGCCGCACTGTTTTGAAGCCGGTACGCCAAATATTGCCGGAGTGCTGGGGCTGGGTGCCGCGTTGAGCTGGCTGGAAACGCAGGATATGGCCGCCGCCGAGCAATACAGCCGCGCTCTGGCGCAAAATGCCGAACAGCGTTTGCAGCAGTTACCCGGATTTCGCAGCTTCCGCAGTTCCGGCTCCAGCCTGCTGGCCTTTGATATCGCCGGGATCCACCACAGCGATATCGTCACCCTGTTAGCCGAACAGAACATCGCGGTCCGCGCGGGCCAGCACTGCGCCCAACCCTTGATCGCCGCATTAGGGGTCAGCGGAACGTTACGTGCGTCATTTGCGCCTTATAATACGCCGCAAGACGTCGATGCTCTGGTGCTGGCGTTAACTAACGCCATCGAATTACTGGCGGAATAAGATGCAAAACGGAGAACCGATGCTTGCCCCTCACCCTTTTGGCCGTGAAATCACCGCCGAGACGCTGATAGCAACCTTCAGCGCGCTAAAACAGTGGGAAGACCGTTACCGCCAACTGATCATGCTGGCGAAACGCTTACCATCGCTGGCGGACGACCTGCGGCAAACGGAGATGGAACTGAGCGGTTGCGAGAACCGGGTCTGGTTGGGGCACCAGTTGTTGGCTGATGGAACACTGCATTTTTATGGCGACAGCGAAGGACGCATTGTGCGTGGCTTGCTGGCGATCCTGCTAACCACAGTCGAAGGTAAAACGCCGCAGCAGGTATTAGCTACCGATCCCCTGGCCTTGTTTGATAGCTTGGCGCTGCGTGCCCAGCTCAGCGCCACCCGAGCTAGCGGCCTGGCTGCATTGGCAGCCAGGATTCACGCCATCGCTGCCAGCTATGCCTGACGTGCCGCCTTTGCCACCATCTTCTTCAACGCGTGGGAGACGGCAATAAAACCAAAGGTCGCGGTGACCATGGTCGCTGCGCCAAAACCCGCGCTGCAATCCATTCTCTTCGGCCCCTCTGCGGTACTGCGTGAGGCACATACTGAACCATCCGGCTGCGGATACACCAGCGGCTCAGTGGAGAAGACGCAGTCGATCCCCAGCTTGCCTTTGCTGTTTTTCACTACGTTAAAATCGTTCTTCAACCTTTCACGCAGCTTGGCTGCCAGCGGATCCTGGATGGTTTTGGCCAGATCGGCCACGGCGATCTGCGTAGGATCGATCTGCCCACCGGCACCGCCGGTAGTCACCACCGGGATCTTGAAGCGGCGGCAATAGGCTAACAACGCCGCTTTGGGTCGCACGCTGTCAATAGCATCAATCACATAGCTGAAATTATGGTTCAACAGCTCGGCGACGTTGTCCGGGGTAATAAAATCATCCACGCAGGTCACCCGGCATTCCGGGTTGATCGCCAGGATCCGTTCCGCCATCACTTCGGTTTTCGACTGGCCAACGTGCTGGCGCAAAGCATGGATCTGCCGGTTGGTGTTGGTGACGCATACGTCATCCATGTCGATCAGCGTGATCGCACCAATGCCGGTTCGTGCCAGCGCTTCTGCCGCCCATGAACCGACACCGCCAATGCCGATCACACAAACGTGTGCCTGGGCAAACAGGGCCAATGCCGGCTGGCCGTACAGGCGCGCCGTGCCGCCAAAACGCTGTAGATAGGCCTCTGAATAGGCTGTACTCATTTCGCTTTACTTACCTTGGTTGCAAATAGTCAGGGCCGGAAGATCCGGCCCTGCGCGTCAAGCTATATACCGTCTTTCTCAGCGAGTCACCAACTGGGAACCACTCGAGGCGGTCAATGGTTGATTGGCGCTAAACAGCTGTGCCCCAGCGTTGCCGCCTTTCAATACCCAGACCCGGCCATAGTGATTATAGAACCCTGCCGAGTGACCGGCTTCTGGTCCAATCCCCTGGTACATGTCAAAGTGCTGACCCTTGATGGCACCACCCACGTCGAGGGCGACCATCAGGCGCATTTCATATTTTCCCGTGAACTTGCCCTTGTTGTCCAGTAATGGGACTTCTGTCAGCAGCGTAGTACCGGCAGGGATTAGGGAGCGATCGGAAGCCACGGAGGCTTTGGCAATCAGCGGCACCGCGCTGGCCCCTTTCACCGGAGCGAAAGGCACCGGATGGAAGAACACGAACGACGGGTTTTGCTCCAGCAGTTCGCGCACTTCGGCTTCGCTATGGTTATCCGCCCACTGGCGAATGGCCTGCATCGACATATCGGCCTTGGCCACTTCACCGCGATCGATCAGCACCTTGCCTATACTGCGGTAGGCGTGGCCATTCTTGCCGCTATAGCCAAAGAACACCAATGGCTGACCGTTGCCGAAATCGACATAGCCGCTGCCCTGCACTTCCATCATGAAGTTATCCATCAGGGAGTTGGTGTAAGCAATGATGTAACGGCTGTCCAGCGCCCCTGAATAGATACCGGCACGATCTGGCAGGCGACGCTTGCCTTTGGCTGGCATGCTGTACAGCGGGTAGCGGAATTCGCCCTGTTGGGTATAACGAGCCTGCAGCACTGGGGTGTAATAACCGGTTAACTGGACGTTGCCATAGCTATCGACGCCTTCCATCTGATAGGCGCTGAGGCCGAACTGGTTCAGTTGGCGCGTATCCGCCCCCGCCGCCATCCAGTTTTGCACCGCCTGATAGGTGGAGTTATTGCGGTTAAACAGCGACGGCGAAGCGTATTTAATCTCCATCAGCTGATTGGAGTAATCCTGGCCGTTGATCGGGGCGCCTCTGGCATTGGGGCGATCCACCAACTCCAGCGACTGATCCAGATGACCATCTTTATACTGCTGCCCCCGGTCGGTCGGTTTTGACGAACAACCGGCCAGTACCGCAATCACTACCCCACCGAGCAGGTATTTGCCCCAACGTCCTTTCATTGCACACTCTCTCAGACTGATATGTTCCATACCCAATGGATACGGGTAAACTGGCTGAACGATAACAAACGGCTATAGATAAAGGAATCGCTACCGCTAAAAATTCCCAGCCAGATGATTATGATGAAAAAAAACGCAAATTGTGGACTAATTCAGCATAAAAATGGCTTTCGATGAATTATATGCAAAAAGGGTTTGCAACAAAATGCCTGGAGAGTATAGTGCGCTTCCATCGGACGCGGGGTGGAGCAGCCTGGTAGCTCGTCGGGCTCATAACCCGAAGGTCGTCGGTTCAAATCCGGCCTCCGCAACCAACCGATACTGTGTTAACGGTATCAAAAACAGGTTGGATTCGATGAAAGAAAAGGTATTATACGGACGCGGGGTGGAGCAGCCTGGTAGCTCGTCGGGCTCATAACCCGAAGGTCGTCGGTTCAAATCCGGCCCCCGCAACCAACCGATACGGCAATAGCAGTATCCTATGAAGGGTTGGTTCGATAATATCAGTATCAAGACGGACGCGGGGTGGAGCAGCCCGGTAGCTCGTCGGGCTCATAACCCGAAGGTCGTCAGTTCAAATCTGGCCCCCGCAACCAATCTTGATAACATCAGACAAGCACCTTAACGGGTGTTTTTTTGTATCTGAATTTCCCCTACCTTGCTAATCAACCACACTGCCCCTCCTTGGGCTACGCCTGGTTTAACGCCGTGCCAATGCGCCACCGTTGGCGAAATAGGCTTTGATCCCAGCCAGAATAGATTGCGCCACCTGCTGCTGAAAATGGCTGGTGCGCAGCTTGCGTTCTTCTTCCAGATTGCTGATAAATGCCGTTTCCACCAGGATCGACGGAATATCCGGGGCCTTCAATACGGCAAAGCCAGCCTGATCGACACGATTCTTGTGCAGACGGTTAATTTTACCCATCCGGTGCAGCACTTCCTTACCGAACTTCAAACTGTCATTGACGGTAGCGGTCTGCAATAGATCGAACATGGTGTGATCCAGGTAGCGATCGCCACTCTTGCTGACTCCACCAATGTCGTCTGCGGCGTTCTGGGTTTGCGCCAGAAACTTGGCGGCATTGCTGGTTGCTCCTTTGGTCGAAAGCGCAAACACCGAGGAACCGCGGGCCGCACGGTTGCTGAAGGCATCGGCATGGATCGAAACAAACAGATCGGCCCGCTGCTTACGAGCTTTGGCTACGCGCACTTTTAATGGGATAAACACGTCTTCATTGCGCGTCATAAACACTTTCATGTTGGGTTCGCGTTTGATCAACGCACTGAGGCGACGGGCAATCTGCAGCACGATGTCTTTTTCACGGGTTTTGTTTTTGCCAATAGCCCCCGGATCTTCACCGCCGTGTCCAGGATCCAGCATAATCACAATCGGCCGATCGCGCCCAGCCTTACCGGCCTGAGGTGCTTCTGCCGGTAACGTCCGCTCCAGATCGCCCTTGTTGTAATCTTCCAGTAACGCCAACAGCGGATCATACTCTTCACCGCTGCCCCCCTTGGTAGGATAAAGATCCATCACCAGGCGGTTGCGGTATTCGGAGACGGGTGTCAGGGTAAACATATTTGGGCTGACGCTTTGCTTGAGTTCCAGCACCAGCCTGACGGTATTCTTGTCAAACTGGCCGACCCGCGCCTGTTTCAGATAGGGATCTTCTTTGCGCACCTGCCCGGCGATACCTTTGAGCACGCTATTTAGCTGTACCCCTTCCACATCCACCACGATGCGCTCTGGATTGGTCAGGGCAAACTGTTTGTATTTCAGTGGAACATTAGATTCCAGCGTGACTCGGGTATAGGTCGAGGAAGGCCAGACACGGACGGCAATCACATGAGAAGCAGCGGCGAAACCAACGCGACTCACACTCAGCAACCAGGTTGCGGCAACCCCCTGCAACAAACGACGGCGGCCCGGATTGTGATTAGAGTTAGGCATGCGGCTCCGGTAAAAATAACGATTAAAAAAACAGCAAAAAAAAACAATGGCAAAAACTTTACCCAATCCATTCACTGCTGTCATCAGAAAATCTTTTTATGATCTTTCAATTTATTAATCAGTTAGCGCATTTGTCAGAAAAATCGTGCTCATTTCCTACTTGCCTTTGGCGCAATAAAAGAATAAAAATACAAAAATACCGTATAAATATGCAAATGAGGTCTTGCCGTGAAGGAACGTAGTACAGAGCTGGTGCAAGGATTCCGTCACTCAGTTCCCTATATCAATACTCACCGTGGCAAGACCTTTGTCGTCATGCTGGGTGGCGAAGCTATTGAACATGAAAACTTTTCCAGTATCGTCAACGATATCGGGCTGTTACATAGCCTGGGCATTCGTCTGGTGGTGGTCTACGGTGCGCGGCCGCAGATTGACAACAATCTGGCGCAGCATAACTACGAGCCGATTTACCATAAGCATACCCGGGTGACCGACGCCCATACGCTAGAGTTGGTCAAACAGGCCGCTGGCTTGTTACAGCTGGATATTACCGCACGGCTTTCCATGAGCCTGAATAACACCCCATTGCAAGGGGCGCACATCAACGTAGTGAGCGGCAACTTTATTATCGCTCAACCGCTGGGCGTGGATGACGGCGTCGATTATTGCCACAGCGGCCGTATCCGCCGAATTGATGAAGAAGCCATTCATCGCCAACTAGACAGTAAGGCTATCGTGCTGATTGGCCCGGTGGCGGTATCGGTGACCGGTGAAAGCTTTAACCTGACCTCGGAAGAAGTCGCCACCCAGTTGGCAATCAAGCTGAAGGCCGAGAAAATGATCGGTTTCTGTTCATCACAAGGGGTGACCGATGCGGAAGGCAATATCCTTTCCGAACTGTTCCCCAACGATGCACAAAAGCGTATCGAGCAGTTGGAAGAGGCAGGTGACTACCATTCCGGCACCGTGCGCTTCCTGCGCGGCGCGGTAAAGGCCTGCCGCAGCGGAGTACGCCGCAGCCACCTGATCAGCTACCAGGAGGATGGTGCACTGGTACAGGAGCTGTTTTCACGCGACGGTATTGGTACCCAAATCGTCATGGAGAGTGCCGAACAGGTACGCCGGGCGACCATCAATGATATCGGTGGGATACTTGAGCTGATCCGCCCATTGGAGCAGCAAGGGATTTTAGTCCGCCGTTCGCGCGAGCAGTTGGAAATGGAGATCGACAAGTTCACGATTATCGAACGCGATAACCTGACCATCGCCTGCGCGGCGCTCTACCCGTTCCCGGAAGAGAAGATTGGTGAGATGGCCTGCGTGGCGGTACATCCGGATTACCGCAGCTCGTCGCGGGGTGAGATGCTGCTGCAGCGGGTAGAAAGCCAGGCGCGCCAGATGGGGCTACAGAAGCTGTTTGTGTTGACCACGCGCAGTATCCACTGGTTCCAGGAACGCGGCTTCACTCCGGCCGAAGTCGACGTGCTGCCGATGCAGAAACAGGCTTTATATAACTACCAGCGCCGCTCGAAGATCCTGTTGGCCGATCTTTGACTTACCCTGGCTAACCCATTGTTATCATGACGGGCGCAGCGTGCTGCGCCCCCTCGTTGTTACTTCCCGATCTGCAAGCGTTCGGCCAACCCGCTGCGGCGCTGCGTGGGGGTGCGGATGGCGCTTACCAACACCTTGTCTACCGCATACAGCGAAAGCCGCTGGCGTGCACGTGTAATGGCGGTATAAACCAGTTCGCGGGTCAGCACCGGCAGAAAATGATTCGGCAACACTAGTGCCGTATGGTCGAACTCCGACCCCTGTGATTTATGTACCGTCATCGCATAGGCGGTTTCATGCGCCGGTAAGCGGCTAGGCTGTACCGATTTAATGCTGCCGTCCGGTAATTGGAAATGCACGCGCAGATCGCCGCCCTCACCGGGTAAGGCAATGCCAATATCGCCGTTAAACAACCCCAGCGCGCTATCGTTGCGGCCAATCATCACCGGCCGCCCTAAATACCAACGCCCGGCGGGGCCAGGATTACGCCGAATCAAACCGGCACGCTGCAGCCCGCTTTCGATACGCTCATTCAGCCCGGCAACGCCAAATGGCCCTTCGCGCAGTGCGCAAAGCAACTGGAAGCGGCCAAAGGCATCCAGGATCGTCACGGCCCCCGCCCCTTCTGCCACCAGCCGCAGATAGTCGCGATAACCGGCAACGCAGCTATCCAGTAGCCGTTGATAATCTTCGGTTTCTGCCAGCGGGTAACCCGCTACGTCGGCATAGCTGCCGTTCAACGCTGCCAGGGCACGCTTGCTATCGCCAGCATTCACCGCCAAAGCCAACTGGCCAATGCCGGATTTGGCATCAAACCGGTAACTCTTGCGCAGTAGGCACAGGCTATCGCGCACCGCTGCCTCGGCCTCCGCTGGCTGCCCTTGCACGGGGCAACCGGTCAGACGCGCCAACTGTGCCGCACGGGCTTCGCTATATCCCTGCTCGGCAAACCGGCAGATATCTCCCAGCACGGCTCCAGCCTCCACCGAGGCCAGTTGATCGCGATCGCCCAGGAAGATGACTCGCGCCTTGGGGGGCAAGGCAGCAATCAACCTTGCCATCATGGGCAAATCCACCATCGAAGCTTCATCCACTACCAGCACATCCAGATGCAGCGGGTTCCCCCGGTGATAACGCATGCGCTGACTGTTTGGCTGGGCCCCCAGCAAGCGGTGTAACGTCGCCGCTTCCGTAGGGAACAGAGCTCGTTGCTCCGGGGTTAGATCCAACTGACGGCTAGCGCTTCCCAGGGATTCGGTTAGACGAGCCGCTGCTTTACCGGTAGGCGCAGCAAGTTGAATGCGCAGACGCTCCCCGTCCGCCAACTGCACCAGTGCCGCCAGCAGCTTGGCAACGGTGGTCGTTTTGCCGGTGCCGGGGCCGCCGGAAATAATCGCGATGCGGCGCGTGGCGGCTACCGCTGCGGCAATTTTTTGCCAGTCGGGTTCGTCCGTAGCCACGCCAAATAACCGATCGAGAATGGTGCGTAGCTGCGCCTCTTCAAGTTCCTCTGGCACACTGTCGCTACTGATAAAAGTGGCGACGTCACCTTCGCTCTGCCACATGCGCTGCAGATACAGCCGCTGCTGTTGCTGGACCATCGGCGTTGCCGTACTGCCATCGCTAACCGCAGGCGATCTCGCCAGACGCTGTTGCCAACTCGCCACGTCCGGTTGCCCGCAGGCCTGCCAGGCAGCCAGGGCCAACTCAGGCTGGCGGCCATCAAACAGATTTTCCGGCAATAGCTGTTCGAGCAACAGACAAACGTGGCCCGCACCGGCCTCCGAGCTCAGGCAGGCGGCGGCCAGCAGGATATCCGGTTCATCATCGTTGGCAACCACCTGGGCAAATTGCACGTCCAGCGGTCGCAAGGCGCCCAGAGCCAACGCCTGATGCAAAATCTCAATCATTGCCCATCCTCAACGTTGGCCGTTTCACCGCTAAACAGGCGATCCATTCCTTCAACCAGAGCATACTCCGGACGACAGGCAAAAATACCGTTGCCCTCATGCTCGGCATCTACCCCGCGTAAAAACAGATAAATCACCCCGCCAAAATGGCGCTGGTAATCGTAATCCGCCAGGCGATGCCCCAGATAGCGGTGCAGCGCCAAGGTATAGAGTTGGTATTGCAAATCGTAGCGGTGTTCCGCCATCGCCCGCGCCATCGCCTCTTGGGTATAGGCGCTGCTGTCTTCGCCCAGCCAGTTGGATTTGTAATCCAGCAGGTAGTATTTACCCTGCCAGCAGAATACCAGATCGATAAAGCCTTTCAGCATGCCCTGAACCTGTTGGAAATCCAGCGCCGGGCAGCCAGCAGAAAGGGGATCGTAGCGTTTTACCAACTCATCCAGTTGCTGCGCTTGCAGCAGGCCACCGATCGGCAGATAGAACTGTAATTCTGCCTGCCTGGCTCCCGACGGTAAGGCGGATAGCGCGACGCCGCTGCTATTAAGTGGCGCATTCAGCAGCACGTGCATCCAGCCGGATAATACCGGCAACCAATGCTCCTCCAGCCCTTGCTGTTGTAACTGCTCCAGCAGCCACTGCTCATCTAGCGGTTGGGTAAAATCCAGCTCCTCAAACAGGCTGTGGAGGAAAGTGCCAGGGGCCGCACCGCGCGGGAAAGTATGGGGAGTAAATGCGGGGGGTGTAACCGTATCGCCCTCACCAACGGCATCAACGTCCAGGCGCGGCAACAGCTCCTGCATCCGGCTTGAGCCATGCTGTTGCAAGCCGGTATAGCTGGTTACCCGCCAGAAGTCCTGCATCCTGCGTGGGAACTGCCTGGCCGCCAGTTCTGCAGCGGTTGCCGTCTGCGGCTGCCAGCTCTGTTCACCTGGCGCATCTACCAGCGACAGCGCAATGCCTTGGGTTGCCAACTGCTGCAGGCAGGTTTGCAGATAGGCCGCATCGCCCGCCTGCCCAGCCTGCACCAGATATCCCAGCGCGCTGCGGTGCAAATCCGTATCGCCCTGTTTCTTGCGCGTACCGAGGAACAACGGCGCAATACCGATGCTGCAGTGATACACCGAACGTGTCAGCGCCACATACAGCAGGCGCAAATCCTCCGCCAAACGCTCCTCTTCCGCCCAGGCCACGCTTTCTTCGTTGGCATTAAGATCCAGCAGGGCTTTAAAGGTCTGGCGATCGTGGTATAGCACCTGCTGCTGTTGACGGAAATTCCCCACAAAAGGCAGCCACACCAGATCGAACTCTAACCCTTTCGACTTGTGGATAGTGATCACCTGCACCAGATGACGGTCGCTTTCCAGCCGCAGTTGCTGATTATCCGACTGGCGATTCGGCTGAGCAATCTGCTGCGCCAACCAACGTACCAGCGCATGTTCACCATCCAACTGCGCCGTGGCTTCCTGCAACAGCTCCCCCAGGTGCATGACATCGGTCAAACGGCGCTCGCCACCTGGGCTGGCCAGCAGGTTTTCAGCCAGATGCTGCTTGGCCATCACCTCACGCAGCATCGGTAACACACCACGGCGAAGCCAGTGGCTACGGTATTCATCAAACTCGTTGACCAAATCATCCCAAGCGGACTCGTTATGGTTTAGCCCATCCAGCGTCAAGGCATCCAACCCCAATAGCCCGGTGGCCAAAGCGCAACGCAGGGTTCGCTCCTGTTCGGGAGCCAGCACCGCCTGTAGCAGCCAAAGTAAATCTTTGGCTTCCGGCGTATCAAACACGCTGTCACGGTTGGAAAGATAAACCGAGGGGATGGCCAGCGCGCTGAGTGCGTCACGCACCAACGCCGCTTCGGCGCGGCTACGCACCAGAATGGTTATATCCGATGCCTGAACGTGACGGCGTTGATCTCCTTTGACCAGCCAGGCTTCTCCGGCCTGCCCGGCACTCAGCCAGTCGCGGATCTGGGCTGCGCACAAGCGCGCCATTAATTGTTGGTAATCACTTACTCCGGCCCCATCCCCGGGTTGCAACCAGAATTGCATGGCCGGTTGCGGTTTATTCTGCCACTCGAAGACCAGTTCCTGATTCTTCGCTGCGGCAGCCACCTCGATAAACGGGATTTGGCCAAACAGGAACGGCTTTTCCACCTGAGCAAACAGGCGGTTAACGCTGCCAACCATAGCCGGTGATGAGCGCCAGTTGGTCTCTAAGGTGTAGTGGGCACTTACCTCCGAGCGAGCCTTCATATAGGTAAAAATGTCTGCCCCACGGAAGGCGTAAATCGCTTGTTTTGGATCCCCAATCAGCAGCAGACCACACTCTTCCCGGCCAACATACAGTTTCTGGAAGATCCGGTACTGCTGTGGGTCGGTATCCTGAAACTCATCGATCATCGCCACCGGATAACGCTGACGGATCGCCAACGCCAATTGTTCACCACCGGCGCTTTGCAGTGCCGCATCCAGCCTGCTGAGCAGATCGTCAAAACCCAGTTCGGCACGCTGGCGTTTTTCCTGTTGAATAGAAAGGCGTATTTCACTCAGCGCCCGTGCCATGATCAGGTCACGCAGGGTCAAGGGTTCGGCAAATAGCTCATCAACCGCCACAAACAGCGGATGCCTCGGGGCTTCACCTTTTTTGGTTTTCTCCAGCAGCACCGATTGGCGGAACTTCTCCAGCTCTTTAGGTAACTGGTAATCTTCGGTTTCCTGGCCCGCCCATTCCCCGACCTTATTCAGCCAGTTGGGTAAATGTTTGCTGCTGTAGCTGCGTTTGTCGACGCCAGACTGACTGATAAGCGCTTCCAGATCGGCCGCCGATGCCTGCCATTGCGCCTTGAGGGCATCGATCCGCGCAACTATCTGTTCATGGCGCATCAGCACCGTTTCTTCATCTTTAGGGGGCTGACGCAGAGTGGGAGCTTCGCCATGCAGATAGCCTGAGAGATCGCTCAACAAGGCCTCTGGGCCGCTCCACTCCTGACTAACCGCCCGGGCAACGCCCAGTGGCAATGGGTAGCAGTGACGCCGCCAAAAATCGGCGCAGGCCTGACGGCGCAACGGCAGTTCGTCCTGCACCAGCGTTTGTTCAAACAGAATGCCCGACTCGAATGCGTTGTGAGTGAGCATTCGCTGACAAAAACCGTGGATAGTGTAGATCGCCGCTTCGTCCATCTGGCGCTCGGCAGCCAGCAATTGCGCTGCGGCCTCTGGCAGATCGCCAATCTCCGCCATCAGCGCGGCAAACAGCGGGTCTGAGCTATGCCCACGTACGCAGGCAATGCGTAATGCGTGGATATTGCTGCGAATGCGACCCCGGAGTTCCTCTGTCGCCGCTTCGGTAAAGGTAACCACCAGGATCTCTTCTACCGTGAGCGGCCGTGGAAACGCCGCTGCCTGGCCTAAGCCAAGCAGCAAACGCAGATACAAAGCGCCGATAGTGAAGGTCTTCCCTGTCCCTGCCGAGGCTTCGATCAGCCGTTCACCAAACAGTGGCAACGTCAGTGGATCAAGCCGCTGAGGAACGCCTTTCGTCATGGCGTCGCCACTTTACGAGGCAGCGTTTTTTGCAGGGACGAGGCGTTAGGATAGGTCACCCAACCTTCACCCGGCGCAGCAAAGTCGGCTTTCTGCTGGCTGCTGCCACTCACCTGAGACAACAGTGCCAGACCCTGTGGCTTAATCACCGCCTGATGGAAGTAATCCGCCAGTTTGGCAGGCGTTAGAGTCTGCACCTGGGCGATCAGCTTTTCACGGGTATCAAAGGCGAAATTACCGCGATCGAAATCGCTACTGAAACGGCCCGCTTCTTCACCTAAGGTCTGTGGACGCTGTTGCAACTCATTGATCATGGCCTGTTTGTATTGGGCAAAATCGGCATCGCTCAATTCACGCAGGCGCTTTTCCGTCTTCGGATAGAAATCTTGATAGCGCTGGTAGAGATAGGCTGGCTGCTTACTGTTGCTTTGCAGCAGGAAACCGATGCCCCACTGGCGGCCAACCGGCATCGCAAAGGAGAACACCGCATAGCCGAGCTGCTCTTGGGTACGCAATTGGCTGTAGAACCAAGGTTGGATGATCTGCCCCAGCAATGAGCTATACGCCATGCTGGTCACTTCGTCATACCCCGTTGGGACATACACCGCCGCCAGCGCCGAATCGGTGCTGCTGCCAGGACGCTGCAGATTGGCAAACTGGTTTTTATCAATCACGACGTTTTCGCCATGCCACCATTCCACACCGGTACAACCCAGGCTGTGCTTCAGTGAAGAGGCCAGCGTGTCCACCTGTTGCTTGCTCATATTACCCACTACCAGCAACTCCGGCGTGGCCCCGGCCATCAGGCTGTCGCGGTAAGCCAGCACGTCTTGCAACGTTATGGTTTTCAGCACTTCACGGCGTTCACTGCGCTCGGAGTAAGGCACGCGGGACAGCATCTGTACTGGCTGGATCGCCAGCTCAAAGGCTTTGCCCTTCTCGGCGGAATCCAACTGTTCCAGATACCAGGATTTCGCCTGTTCCAACTGCTCTTGCGTTGGAGTAAAGCTGGAGTAGCCTTCAATCAATGAGGTCAACAGCTGTGGCAAGCGCTGGGTGAAACCATTGGCGCTAAACATCAGGCCATTATTGGGCGCGGTAGAGAAGCTAATCCCGCCCACCGAAGCCTGATAGCTCAACTCATCGAGCGAGATCCCCGCCAGATAATCCATCAACGAGAACAGCACCTGATTACGCGCCGAATCCATGGTTTTGGCGTTACGCAAAGCTACCGTCACATCGGCCTTGGGTTCATCGGCAAAATAGCGGCTTGGCATATACAGCACCCGCAGCCCTGGCTGGTTCACCACCATTTCCGGTTTGGTAAACTCATGTGAGGGCTTGTTCAGGGTAAACTCATCCGGAATATAAGGGTTCAACCCCGGCAGAGAAAGCGCGATATCTTTACCCAACTGCTGCCATTTCGCGAAGCGTTCCGCGCTGATTTTCTCAACCTGATAAGGTGCATCAACAAAGTATGCCGTTTTGTTGTGCGGCTCATTCGGGCTGACAAACCAGATACGCGCATTTTGTGGCGTCATCTGGCTCAGGCGTTCAGCAATGGCTTTAGGATCGTAGCGATCGGCCAGGTACGGCGCATCCAGCGTATTCTCTACCGGTACGCGCAGCATGGTGTCCACCAGCCATTCGATATAATTCATGTCGCGGGTAATCGACGGGTAGCGGAAATCCAGATTCAGCACATGGGCGATCTCGTCAAAATAACTTTGTTTGATCCCTTCGCCCTGCAGCATTTTCAGATAGCTGAAGATCGCTGCCACCACCTTGTCACGCTCTGCCAGCCCCTTGTCGGTCAAGGAAACGCTGATTGAGAATACGCCGCCGTTGCGATCGACCATCGGGTCGGCACCCGCATTGATGGCATCTGCCAGCCCCTGCTTCTGCAGCCAGTCGGAAAGCGTATTGGTGCTGCGATTGCCAATCAGGTAGCTGATATAGGTATCGGTTTTGCTGCGGAACTCGGCGCTGTTGTTATCGATACGGAATTCGACCTTAAGCTGTTTACGTGGCTGCGCCGGAACATAATGAATAATGATGCCCTGCTGCTCCGAGGTGGCCGCCGGAACGGTGATCGGTGGCACTTTCGCATCGTGGTTAGGAATGCGGCCGAAGGTTTTGACCGCCAGCGCTCTCAGTTCAGGCAAGGATTGGTTGCTGTACAGCACGCCCTTCATCAGGTTGGCAGAATAGTAACGCTGATAGAAACCAACGAGTTCTTCATGCAGCTTGCTGCCTGGCTTGTCCTGCAAAGTCTCGAGGTTGCCGCCAGAAAAACGTGCGCTAGGGTGAGCCGGATTAAGGGTTTCTGCCCCAACCTGCGCCATGCGCATACCGTCACGGGAGCGCGCCATCGTTAACTCGGCATTCACCGCGTTGCGTTCACGGTCCGCGTTGCCGGGATCGAGAATGGGTTCGGCAATGGCATCGGCCATGCGGTCGACAGCCGGCTCTAAAGCGTCGTTTTCCACTTCCAGATAGTATGCGGTGCGATAAGACGCGGTGCTGGCATTGTGGCTACCACCGTGCTTTTTCAAAAACTCGGAGAGGTTTTCGGGTTCTGGATAGCGCTTGGAGCCCATCAGTACCATATGTTCCAGGTAGTGAGCCAGGCCAAGTTGGCTGTTGGGATCTTCCAGCGAGCCTACCGGCAGCGCCAGGGCAGCCAGTGACTTTGGTGCCAGCGAGTCAGACACCAGCAGCACGGTCATGCCGTTATCCAGCTTGATAGCCTGATATTCACGCGGATCGTGATCGCTTTTGTTGATCTTTTCCGCCAGCGGTTGCCAGCCTTGTGCGGCCCAACTTAACGGCGCCCAAAACATAACCAATAACATCAACCCGGTAATGCGGGTCAACAGTCTGCGCATATCCAAAATAAACCCCTGTTCTCTGGCTGTCACGCCAACTCCCTGACGGTGACAGCATGGTGCAAAATGACACAACCGGAAGCGATGCCCAATGAAATTCAATTTCTAACTCAAAGCATTACGGTTTTAAACACTCAACTCACTATAGCCCACATCGTTGGGGGCGTAACGTACGCCACGTCTACAACGTATATGCCTATACGTTATGTAAGACCAGACTTAACCTCAATGGTTGAGTATAAAAGCGTAAAATTTTTATCATCTCACTGCGACCTGTATCACCGAGGGGGTGTTACCCCAGGTTATTGCGGGCCACGGGCAGCAGGTAACGCTCTGTTTCTTTCAGGATTTGTTCAAGGCGAACATTATCCATTTGGCGGAAAACGCGCTGGGTATAGGGATCTGCCCCCTCGCCCGGGATCCGCTGATCGCCCTGCCAGGCTTGCAGCAGCTTGGCACGCGCCTTGACCTGGACTTCTTCATCCCAGTCTATCTGCTGCGTTTGCGCCTGATAACATTGGCTCAACCAGGCCCAGCCGCTTTTATTGAGCAGCATCAGCGGCTGCGACAAGCCACGGCGGTAGCCCGCCACTAGCTCAGCCAACTGCTGATGGGCCTCCTCGCTCGTAAGCGCAGCGAAGCGCCAGGCGGAATTCTTGCTGCCAAACATGCGGCTTTCGCCGCTACCACCAACGCAGCAATACACCAGGTGCTCCAGCCAAAGTAAGATACCGTCTACGGCCGAAAGCGTTGCTGGCCGCCAGCGTAGCAAGCCATCCTGCTGTACCTGATGCAGCCAACCGGTGATACGCATGCCCGCCACGTCGATATCCAGCTCCAGGCTGCCATTCTCCTGGCGCTGTTCACGCACCCGTTCGGCCAGCTCCGCCATTTCTTCCTGCTGCTTTTGCCAGTAAATCTCACCGAAAGCTCCGTAAGGTAATCCTCCCGATGCCCGTACCCGTTGGTATAACTTGCCGGCGTCCTCCCCCTCGATCAGCGTGTTCAGCAATTGGCTGTTGAACTGATAGCGGCTGAGGTTATCCAGCGTAAAAGGCTCGTCTTCCGGCAGTTCGGTCTCTTCCAGAATAAAGTTAACGCCAAGACGTAGCTGGAAGAAGGCACGGATTGGATGGCGGTAAAAACGGAGCAGTTCATCAAGAGAAACCTGGGTTTTCTCTTCCACCGCCAGCGGTTGATTAAATTCCGGATGTGCAGCACCACGACCATCGGCAGCGGCCAACCATTCTGCCGCATAGCTTTGATCTTCACTCCCCGGCAGGAAGTTTTCCGCAGCAAACGGCATACGCGCATGACGTTTAAGCAAGTGCTCACCGACCCTGCGTGCGCTGCCGTCCGCATCCAGCCCTTCATCGCCGGGCAAGCAATAGCTTTGCTGCAGATATTCCAACAGTTCAGTGACCAATACGGAAGGATAGCGCTCGCTGTTGTCCTGAATGGAACGGCCAATAAAGCTGATATATAGCTGCTGCTGGGCAGAGAGGATCGCCTCCAGGAACAGGTAGCGGTCATCGTCACGGCGGCTGCGATCGCCCCGCTTAATCTGCTGCGCCATCAGGTCAAACCCCAGCGGCGGCAAGGTGCGAGGGTAGACACCGTCGTTCATGCCCAGCAGGCAGACCACCTTGAACGGAATGGAACGCATGGGCATCAGGGTACAAAAGTTGATCTGGCCGGCCAGGAAACGCTGGCTGATGCGTTGCTGATCGAGCCGTGCGGCCAGTTCATCGCGCAGCAGCGTCAACGGCACGGCATCGGGATAGCGTGCCGCCAGGCCAAAGCTGGCCACTTTCTGCCACTGCTCTTCGATCAGCGCCAACGCCTCTTCCGTTTCGCTGTCCGTCTCAAAGAAGCTATTGAGCAGTTGGCGGCACAGCGGCAGCCATTCGGCTAACGGCCGCTCTTCGCTGAGGATTTGCCGCCAACGGCTGAGTTGTGCCAGCAGATCGGCCAGTTGCCCGGCCAGTTCGGCCACTAATCCACTCGATTCATCGTAAGGTAATACGCCCTGCCAATCTCCGGCATTACTGTCCATGGCGTAGCCCAGCAGCATCCGCGTCAGACCAAACCGCCAGGTATGCTGCCCGGTTGCGGGCAGATCCAGCTCACGCACGTTGTCATCATCCAACCCCCAACGTACCCCGGATTCGCCAGTCCAGTGGCGTAACAGGCTTAACCCCTCTTCCTGAATCGAGAAACGCGCCGCTAACGCGGGCACGTCCAACAGCGCCAATACCTGCTCTGAGGTAAAACGGCTTTGCGGCAGATCAAGCAAGGAAATAAAGGCTTGTAGCGCGGGATGCGCCTGCCTGGCCTTACGATCGGAAATGGCAAACGGCAGATAGCGCCCGGCGGGCGCATTGCCAAACACCGCCTGAATATACGGGGTGTAGCTGTCGATATCCGCCACCATCACGATGATGTCGCGCGCGGTAAGGTGGGGATCTTCTGCCAGCATGGCCAGCAACCGATCGTGCAGCACCTCGACTTCGCGCTGCGGGCTATGGCAGGCATGAAGACTGATGGAACGATCCTGCGGATCGAGCTGGCGCTTATTGTCACTGCGCTCCAGGGTTTCTGGCGTGGTGCCGATCAGTGCGTGATCTTCCAGCTCCAGCATGTCGTGCTGAATAGCGTGCAGCAAGCTATCTGCCGGGATCTCGACAAAGGCATCCACTTCCTGCACCGCCTCCATCTGCGACAGTAAATACAGATGATCGCGCCCCAGCTTCCCCCAGGAAGCCAACAGCGGGTTACTCAGCTGTTGCTCACCCTCGGCATCAAATAGTTGGGCTGCCTGTTCTGGCTGACGGAACAAGCCTTGCTCGCGTGCCTGGTGATAGTGACGGCGTTTACGGCTCTGCAAACGGGCCAGGAAGGCGTAGTCCTGAATGTCACCCCAGTAATAGCGGCAAGGGTTGGTAAACATCAGATGGATATCAATATGTTTACCCAAAGCCTGCAGCGCTTCCAGATAGATTGGCGGCAAGGCAGAAATCCCGCAGATAAATACCCGTGGCGGCAACCCCGCAGGGCATTGAGTGGCATTCTCCAGCGCGCTGATAAACCGGCGATACAAGTTGGCGCGGTGCCATTCGGGCTGGCCCAGCTCGTGGGTATATTCCACCAACCGATGCCACAGGGGAGCTTGCCAGCTTTGCGCCTCTGCCAGCCCTTCGACCACCTCCCCACGCTGCCAACTCTCCAGCCACTGCGGGCGATAAACCAGATATTGGTCAAACAGATCGGCAACGCGCCCGGCGAGCTGGTGGACCTTGCGCTTGTCGGCGTCATCGGTCAGGTAATGCTGTAAAGGAGCAAACTCGGGCCGGGTCAGCATGCCTGGCAGCAGCCACATCAGCTTCCAGGTCATGGCATCTTTGCTAAAGGCGCTCTCTTTGGGAATACCGGGCAATACCTTGGTGAACATGTCCCAGATAAAGGTCGCCGGTAGCGGGAAAACGATATTCGCGGCAATGCCAAACTGCTCGGCCAGCTGCATCTGCAACCACTGCGCCATACCGGGGCTTTGCACCAGCACCACTTCCTGTTGAAACGGATCGGCCAAAGGTTCTCTGGCTATCAGCGCGCTGGTCAGCGTTTTCAGCAAGTCCAACTGATTGGAATGATAAACCGTAAACATGAGGCTCCTTGGAAGCGTAAAAGGGCATTACCAACTACTGACTCAACGTCCCCTCACCCTAACCCAAAGGGAGAGGGAACCGATCGAGAACACCTCGACCAATATAGAGAGGGATATCGATCAAGACGACTGACAAACCTCACCGGCCCACTACATAGGGGCGCTACATGTAAGGCCCGCGCTACAGCCCGCAATACCAACGGCTGAGTTCAACCTGTTGCTGCAGCGGCGTTTGTATTTTCACCGTGCGCTTCAGGCATGAGCCTTGCGCCTGGAGGGTTTCGACTTGGTAATGCCAATTAGGCGGTAGCGATATGGCATGGTTTATTTCGGCACCGGCACTGAATATTTCCAGCTGTTGGTGCGCCAGCGACCAGGCCTGTCGATATTGCCACTGCCGTTGAAAAGCCTGCAACAACACCTGCTGATAGTGTAACAGCCCGAGCAGCGAGACGGCGAACAACAATGCCGCGATCAACACTTCAGGCAGGCTGAAACCCCGTTGAGTTCGCCAGCCTGTCCGTTTATTCAGCACAATCGCTTTCCCGCTTTTCCGGGCAAAAATCCAGCCAGCCGCCTTTTTGCGCTTTCAGCAGGTGGCCGCCAGCCCCGCCTTGTTGTGTAGCCAGTTGGTATAGCCACAAGGGCTCAGATCCCGCGATATCCCCAGCCCCACGAACCATCACCAAACCGGTACGGGCAGAGAGCCGAGCGCAGGCTTGCAGC
This sequence comes from Serratia sp. ASV30, assembly GCF_016428815.1. Classification (NCBI taxonomy): domain Bacteria; kingdom Pseudomonadati; phylum Pseudomonadota; class Gammaproteobacteria; order Enterobacterales; family Yersiniaceae; genus Serratia; species Serratia sp. ASV30. The sequence goes on from NZ_JAELTL010000003.1 coordinate 90,718, forward strand.
GCCTCGCCGCTTATCTGCTGACAGGACCAATGGTCCGCCTGTAGAGACTCCCGTGGCCACGACTGCGCCAGCCCCCAGCTTAGTGCCGAAGCCGCCTGGTTATAGGCCCGCAGGTAACGTTGCTGATCGACAGCCAGCAATAGCGCGCTGTCCAATTGCCGCTGCTGGGCGGTGAGCAGCATCAGCCCCATTACCAGCAACAGCATCACCGCAGCCAATGTGCTGCCCCCCTGCTGCCTATCCATCTCTAGGGTGCCTCCATGCTAACCGCCCACTCCAGGCGGCGTTCTATATTTGCCCGCACCGTTGAGCGGCCACTTAGGGCAAACAACATCAAGGATTTGCCATCGCGCCCTGCAATCTGGCTGACAGAAAAAGACTCAATCCGGACCGCTTCCTGATCGAGCAAACGTTCCCAGCCACTGCCTTGGCACTGGATCACGCCGCTTTGCCCCTCCAGCCCACCGGCCCGCAGGCGGTAACCAAAATACTCGGCATCGCCACCGCTGTCCCAGTTGCCATTGCGGTCAAGATCGTAGGCCACGATCACACAGCTGCCCGGCGCTTCCCCTGCCGCATGGCTAATCAGCAGCGAACGCCCCTGACACTGCCCGGCACAAAACCCGCTACGGCGCAGATCCTTTTCAATCCCGAAAGCCAGCTGGCGTAACACCAGATCCAACCGATAATGACGGCCCATATCAACCGTCTGCTGACGCAGTATCGGTAAGGTTTTCGCAGCCGCCAATGCTATCAGGCTGCCGAAAGTCATCGCCAGCAGCACCTCCGGCAGGGTAAAGCCTGGTTCTAAGGTTCGCATAAGGGCAGGCTCCGGATGGCGGTTTCTTCGCTGCACAGACGCAGTCGCCCTTTGGCGGAGAGCACCAGACGTATGCGGCCAGCATGATTGCCTAGCAGAATATGCCCGGCCTGGGCATTGTTGCGCACCCCATAAAATCCCATCTCCTTTTGGGTATAACCTTGTAGCTCCACATCCAGGTGTTCTGGGGTAAAGGCCCAGCCCGCCAGTGCAGTACAGGATGCCACCTGCGGGCCGCTGCCTATGCACCAGATTTTGCCTGGCCGAAACCACAATAAAGCGTTGCGGTTATGCCAGTTGGCATCGGCCTGTAAGCGCGTTAAAAATGCCAGCAGTTGCTGGGCAGTCTGCTCCAACCGCAGCGCCTGTTGATAGTGATGCCACTGGCTAACCCCCCAAGAGGTCAGCATCCCCGCCAGGACCATCACGATCATCAGTTCGATCAGCGTCAGGCCTTGGTGGTGTTCGGGGCTATTTTTATATCGGTTCATACGGCGAGTGTAATCGGCCAGAGGCACGATGAAAGGCACCTTTTCTCAGGCTGGCAAATGATGCGCAGAATTTTTAGTTAGCAGGTAACAAGCTGGGGGAAATTGAGTACGGCTTCGCATTTTTGGCAATGCAGCACGGGCGCAGCATGTGGCGCGCCAACTTTCAGCGGGATTAAGAAAGAGGGCCGGATACGGCCCTCAGCAAATCAGATAGCGACAGGAGCCTTGATCGGCGGGTGCGGATCGTAGCCTTCAATCTCAAAATCTTCAAAGCGGTAATCAAACAGCGAGGCTGGCTTGCGTTTGATCACCAGCTTAGGCAACGCACGCGGTTCGCGGGTTAATTGCAGCTGCGTCTGCTCCATGTGGTTGCTATACAGATGGGTGTCACCACCGGTCCAGACGAAATCGCCCACTTCCAGATCGCACTGTTGCGCCATCATATGGACTAGCAACGCATAGCTGGCAATGTTGAACGGCAGGCCCAGGAACACGTCGCACGAGCGCTGATACAGCTGGCAAGAGAGTTTGCCGTCCGCCACATAGAACTGGAAGAAGGCATGGCACGGTGCCAGAGCCATCTTATCCAGCTCACCCACGTTCCAGGCAGAAACAATAATACGGCGCGAGTCCGGGTCCTGTTTCAGCTGTTGCAACACGGTGCTTAGCTGGTCAATCTGGCGACCATCCGCCGCGCCCCAGGCACGCCATTGCTTGCCATAGACCGGGCCAAGATCGCCGTTTTCATCGGCCCATTCGTCCCAGATACTGACGTTGTTTTCGCGCAGATACGCCACGTTGGTATCGCCGTTCAGGAACCACAGCAGCTCATGAATGATCGACCGCAGGTGGCATTTCTTGGTGGTCACCAACGGGAAACCTTCCTGCAGGTTGAAACGCATCTGGTGGCCGAAAATCGACAACGTGCCAGTGCCGGTACGGTCGGCTTTAGGGGTGCCCTCGGCGAGCACTTTGTTCATCAAATCCAGATACTGTTTCATTTTTCCTCACGACTGTTGTTGCTGTGGACGACGACGATACGCCCAGATCATCATAATAATACCGGCGAGCACCATCGGCACGGACAGGATTTGCCCCATGCTGATCACCCCGTCAAACAGGCCAAGCTGGGCATCCGGCTGGCGGAACGCTTCGACGATAATGCGGAATGTGCCATAGCCAATCAGGAACAGGCCCGAAACGGCCCCCATCGGACGTGGTTTGCGGATGAACAGGTTCAGAATGATAAACAGCACGATGCCTTCCAGCACCATTTCATACAGCTGCGACGGATGACGTGGCAACACGCCATATTCATTGAGCAGCGGCAGCAGTTGAGGATTGGCGGCAGCGATGGCGATATCTTCCGTACGCGAGCTTGGGAACAGCATCGCCCAAGGTGTATCGGTAGTGACACGCCCCCACAGCTCACCGTTGATAAAGTTGCCCAGGCGGCCAGCGCCAAGACCAAACGGGATCAGTGGGGCAATAAAATCAGAGACCTGGAAGAAGTTGCGCTTGGTACGACGGGCAAACCACAGCATCACCGCGATCACGCCAATCAGGCCGCCGTGGAATGACATACCGCCATCCCAGACTTTGAACAGGTAGAGCGGGTTATCCAGGAACAGCGGCAGGTTGTAGAACAATACATAACCGACACGGCCACCGATAAAGACCCCAAGGAAACCGGCATACAGCATGTTTTCCACTTCGTCTTTGGTCCAACCGCTACCGGGCTTGTTCGCGCGGCGTACCGCCAACCACATGGCAAAAACAAAGCCAACCAGGTACATCAAACCATACCAGTGCAAAGAGACCGGGCCGATAGAGAAAATCACCGGATCAAATTTTGGAAACGCCAGATAGCTAGTGCTCATCTATCACCACAATATGTCTGTTATTCATCCCCAAACGGGGGCGGCAGGTGCCAAACGCGGTGCAAAACCCGTGCAACGGGAGCACCGCATTGAGATGGCGCATCATAACATAGGCTTAACCACGTCCGGGCTCACCGGCCGGGAAAAGTTCTGTAAAAAAATAGGTCTACGCTTAACGGGCTGGGCAACGCCCAATCAACGGCCGCCGCGGATCAGCCCCCCCATGCCGCGCCGTTCCATAAACGCCGCTACCTGGTGACGAACCTCGGTGGTCATCTGGGCGCTCAATACCCGCTGGGCCAGCCCTTGAGCGTCTTCCAGTTCGATATGGCGCAACAGATATTTGATTCGTGCGACGCTGCGCCCGTTCATGCTCAGATTGCGGTAACCCATTCCCACCAGCAGCAGAGCGCCCATCGGGTCGCCCGCCAGTTCACCGCACAGGCTGACCTGCAGACCGGCCGCCGTCCCCTGCTCGATGATCAATTTCAGTACCTGCAGCATGGCTGGATGCAGGCTGTCATACAGCGAGGCAACGCGGGTGTTATTACGATCCACCGCCAGCAGGTACTGAGTTAAATCGTTGGTTCCCACCGAGATAAAATCGACGCGAGCGGCCAGATAAGGGATCAGGAAGATCATCGACGGCACTTCCAGCATTACGCCGATCCGCGGTTTGGGAATATCGTATCCCAGCATCTCTTCCACTTCTCGCCCGGCGCGATCGATCAGGCGTTTGGCCTCGTCGATCTCTTCCAGGCTGGTGATCATTGGCAACAGGATCCCCAGATTGCCGGTTCCCGCATTGGCACGCAGCATGGCACGCACCTGGATCAGGAAGATTTCTGGCTGATCCAGCGTAATGCGGATCCCCCGCCAACCAAGGCACGGGTTTTCCTCGCTGATCGGCATGTAGGGCAGTTGTTTATCAGCACCGATATCCAGCGTACGCAGCGTTACCGGCTTATGCGGATAGAAGAGTTGCAGCATGCCCTGATATTGCGCCACCTGCTCCTCTTCCGACGGGAAGCCGCTTTGCAGCATGAACGGGATCTCGGTACGGTACAGGCCAACGCCGTCCACGCGCGCACCCAGCAGTTGTTCATGTTCCGGGCTAAGGCCAGCGTTCAGCATCACCTGGATCCGCTCACCGCTTTTCAGCTCTGCGGGCTGTTCAACGTCGTCTTCTGCCAGCTTGCTGAGCTCCTGCTCTTCGCTGATCAGACGTTGATATTCCTTCACCAGCACCGGTTCCGGATCGACCAGCAGCTCGCCGCGATAGCCATCAACAATCAGCATTCGCTGGGCCAACAGCGCAGGCTGGATGTCTGCCCCCATCACCGTTGGCACACCCATGGCCCGCACCAGGATCGCGGCATGGGAGTTGGCAGCACCGTCCCGCACTACCACGCCAGCCAGGCGATCCTGCGGTACTTCGGCCAATAGGGTCGCCGTCAGCTCATCGGCGACCAGCACAAAACGGGCTGGCCATTGGCTGGCCCCTTGGGTGGTATCGTCGAGGTGGAATAGCAGGCGTTGGCCAAGCGCGCGCAGATCGCTGGCACGCTCGCGCATATAGGTATCTTGCAAGGTCGCAAACTGGGCTGCGAAGGCTTCAATCACCTGTTTTACCGCCCATTCGGCCACCGAACCGGCATCGATCTCCGCGTACAGTTCACGTTTGAGGCGAGCATCGTTGAGCAGGTGGGAATAGAGATCGAAGATCGCCGCGCTCTCTTTTTGCGAGCTGGCGCTAAAACGCTTACTGAAGCGGCGAAACTCTGCCCCAGCCTCTTCCAACGCCTGTGTCAGGCGTTCGCGCTCGCTGACGGTATCCAGCGTGGAGGCTTTATACACCTGATCGAGTGAAGGCTGGCTACTATCTAACCAGCCCTCCGCCACCGCCACGCCAGGAGCCGCAGCCAGCGCCCGAATGCGGGTCTGGCGATACTGGCCAAAAATGGCGTTTAGCTGTGATAACGAGAGGATCCCGGCCATTTGGGTGGCCAAGGTAACCATGAAGGATTCTTCGCTTTCGTCAAACTGGCGCAGTTCACGTTGCTGCACCACCAACACGCCAAGCAGCTGGCGGCGATGAATGATCGGCACGCCAAGGAAGGATCGGAAACGATCCTCTTTGACCTGCGGAATATATTTGAAGCTGGGATGGCTTTGGGCATCCGCCAGGTTGATCGGCTCCGCCCGCCGCCCGACCAGGCCGACGATGCCTTCGTCAAAGGCCAGGGCAATAGTGCGTCCACGGGGCTTTTTCAACCCGCGCGTCGCCATCAGGTAATAACAGCGGCGGTCGTTGTCTGCCAGATAAATCGAGCAGACTTCGGTGTCCATCGCCAGACAGGTTTCATTGACCAAAAGATCCAGCGCATCTGTCAGACTGGCCGCCGCGGCCACTTTCTCAACAATTTCTCGCAAGCGCGTGAGCATAGTCGGTTTGACTTAACCTCTCTTTCGGCGATAAGCAGGAGGCTGCCGCTGTGCTGCCAGTTCCTGCATTGGCATGACGGTTGCGGCAAACTCTTTCATAACCCGGCGGTACACGTCACGTTTAAACGACACCACCTGGCGCACCGGATACCAGAAACTCACCCAGCGCCAGCCGTCAAACTCAGGCGTACTGCTGCGCTGCATGTTGATATCCGCGTCATTGCACATTAACTGCAGCAGAAACCATTTCTGCTTTTGGCCGATACAAACCGGCTTTGTGTCCCAACGCACCAAACGTTTTGGCAATTTATAGCGCAACCAGTTGCGGGTAGAGGCCAGGATACGCACATCCTTTTTACTCAGCCCCACTTCTTCGAACAGCTCACGGTACATCGCCTGCTCAGGCGTTTCGCCAGGGTTTATTCCCCCTTGGGGAAACTGCCAGGAGTGCTGACCGTAACGGCGGGCCCATAGGACCTGCCCCTGACGATTACAGATTACGATACCAACATTCGGGCGGTAGCCATCATCATCGATCACCGGACTACCTCGATAAGCATAAATTCGTATTGATAACCTGATTGTTTCACACAAGCCACAGGCGGTAAACCACTGCTTTGCAACGCCGTCGCTCGAATAACATTGGGATAACTCACAGATAATGGCAAAGTTATAAACATGTAACGAGGTTCGAGGGCGGTTTTATTCACTTTTTCTGTGGATAGGTGTGTGAAGAACTCTAGGGATAAGCCGGGAAAACTCGATTGAACTTAAAATATGCCGTATTTTCAATTTTTAATTATTTCTTTAAATACAATGCATTAATGACTCAAAAGCAGTTATGAACAGGGTAAAAATGTGATCTATGCACGCTTTGGATCTTTCTCTGGTGAAAGATCCACCAATGCGGATTTTATCCACAGATTATTATACCCAGTGACCTATAAAACCGCCAAATTCGTAAAAAATGCCCCGCGTCAAGGCTGTAAATCAAACCAGTGATCGGTAAAAAGTTGGGTTATCCCAGAAATCTGTGGATAAATAGGTGTAAGATCCTGTTTATTGTCGGTGGCTACAGGTGCACAACCCCGCACTGAAAATTTTCTACCGCGATTGGGTAGCCAAAAAGTCATGCAAAATCATGCTACTATTGTTGTTTTCCCCAGCCAGCTTTTCCCTTTTAAGGCTGTGAGTAAATTCGGTACGTTTTTTAACCACAATGCATAGGTCTGATTTATGGCGTGTTTATCCCCTCTGCCACCAGAAAACGAACAGCAATTATTAGCCCGTGCTCAGGCGCTGGCTGGCTTTAACCTTGGCGAACTGGCAGCCCGTGCGCAGGTCAGCATCCCCAAGGATCTCAAACGGGATAAAGGTTGGGTCGGCATGCTGCTGGAGCTATATCTGGGGGCCATGGCGGGCAGTAAACCTGAACAGGATTTCCCAGAGCTGGGCATTGAGTTGAAAACCATCCCGGTCGACGCCGCCGGTAACCCACTGGAAACCACTTTCGTCTGCGTAGCCCCACTGACAGGCAATAGCGGCGTCACTTGGGAAAGTAGCCACGTACGCCACAAACTGGCACGCGTACTATGGATCCCAGTGGAGGGCGAACGACAAATCCCGTTGGCACAGCGCCGCGTAGGTTGCCCGCTGCTGTGGCAGCCCAATCAGGAAGAAACCGAGATGCTGCGCCGGGATTGGGAAGAGCTGATGGATCTTATCGTACTCGGCCAGGTTGAACGGATCACTGCCCGCCATGGCGAAGTGCTACAGCTGCGGCCAAAAGCGGCCAACAACAAGGCACTGACCGAAGCCACCGGCGAACAGGGCCAACCAATCCTGACCTTGCCGCGCGGCTTTTATCTGAAGAAAAACTTCACCCGGGCGCTGCTCGCCAGGCACTTTACGCTTTGATTAGCCCTCCGCCCTCTGATTTCACTGTCATTTTTCCTTACACAGATGGGATACGTCCGAAAGCCATCTTTGGCAGAGTTTGCTACCCTATTAAGACTATTATTCTCTGTATATAAGGTATTCGGCATGAAAAAGTGGGTAATGGCTATTTCCGCCCTGATGATGGTCGCCGGATTAGCAGGCTGTTCCAGCGACTATGTGATGGCCACCAAAGACGGCAATATGATCCTCACGCAGGGTAAGCCTAAAATCGATAAGGATACCGGCCTGATCAGCTATCAGGACGAGCAAGGCAACCAGCGCCAGATTAACGGCGATCAGGTCTCGCAGGTTATCGAACGTTAATCCCAGCCCCCGTATCATCCTGCCCCCTGACGGATTATCAATCAGGGGTTTAGCCCGTCAGTTAAATACCCTATGGATTTCAAACTGCAGCTTGAAAGACGGCGGGTATAATCCTCTTCCACCATCTGCCACGCTTGGTTATAGTCAAGTAAGGCGTGTTACGCCGTTGGATCTCTGGCTTCTGTTTTACCGGGCATCACGCCCGTAAGCGCTAACATTGAAGGAAGGCCGTTAATGCAATACCACCGTATTCCCCACAGTTCTTTAGAAGTGAGCGTGCTGGGACTGGGCACCATGACCTTTGGCGAACAAAACAGCGAAGCCGATGCCCACGCACAGCTGGATTATGCATTAGCCGCTGGCATCAATCTGATTGATACCGCAGAGATGTATCCTGTGCCGCCGCGCCCGGAAACCCAAGGGCTGACAGAGCAGTACATTGGCAGTTGGATCAAGGCGCGCGGTAACCGCGATAAAATCGTGTTGGCAAGCAAGGTCTCCGGGCCGATTCGGGGTAATGACGCGGGCATTCGCCCACAGCAGGCGTTGGATCGCAAAAATATCCGCGCCGCCCTGGACGCCAGCCTGAAACGGTTAAATACCGATTATCTGGATCTGTACCAGCTACACTGGCCACAGCGCACCACCAACTGTTTCGGCAAGCTCAATTATCAGTACACCGATGAAAAAGCCACCATCCCGCTGTTGGAAACCCTGGAAGCACTAACCGAGCAGGTCCGTGCCGGCAAAATTCGCTATATCGGCGTCTCTAACGAAACCCCTTGGGGCGTGATGCGCTATCTGCAACTGGCAGAAAAACACGAACTACCGCGTATCGTGTCGATCCAGAACCCCTACAGCCTGTTAAACCGCAGCTTTGAGATTGGTTTGGCAGAGATTAGCCAACATGAAGGCATCGAACTGTTAGCCTATTCCAGCCTGGCCTTCGGTACGCTGTCGGGTAAATACCTCAACGGTGCCAAACCGGCCGGGGCACGCAACACCCTGTTCAGCCGCTTTACCCGCTACTCTTCAGCCCAGAGCCAGGCGGCGATCGCCGAATACGTGGCGCTGGCGAAAAAGCACGGGCTGGATCCTTCACAGATGGCGCTGGCATTCGTGCGCCAGCAGCCGTTCGTTGCCAGCACCTTGCTGGGTGCCACCACGCTGGAACAGTTGAAGATGAATATCGACAGTTTTGACGTGGTGCTGAACGAGGAGGTGTTGCAGGCCCTGGAGGAGATCCACAGCCGCTTCACCATTCCGGCGCCATAAATGCCCCTCACCCTGACCCTCTCCCACAGGGAGAGGGAACCGCTCGAGTTCGATTTCGGTTGCAGAAATCTACCTGACCACCGCACCGAATCAGTTCTCTTTTATTGATCACGGTACCTGATTACGACACCATTCCCGCTTCCACAGGGGACCGAGAGTGCCACTATTCAAGTTCTGTCTCTAAACTCAGCACTGCACCAACCTCATCACTTTTGGCAATGATCGTTGAAACAGCCCCCCCTACTCCATACCCAACCATAACGCCGAATCAGCTCCCTCTCCCTATGGGAGAGGGTTGGGGTGAGGGGACTATTGTTAGGCTTTCGAGCGGAATTGAGATATCCACAGTACGGTGATGGCAAGGCCGAACACGACGCCAAAACCGATCCCGACGCCGATCACCGGCACGCCTAATTTGACCACCAAAGAGTAGAGGCCAAGCATCAGCAGCATGGCGGTGTTTTCACCCAGGTTCTGTACCGCGATGGCATTCCCCGCCCCAACTGAGCGTTTGCCCCGCTCTTGCAACAGCGCATTCAGCGGCACCACAAAGAAGCCCCCCAGCACACCAATCACCAGCAGTACGCCATAAGCATTCAGCATGCTGGTTTGCACGGCGAAGAAGGCCACGGCGATGCCGATCAGGATCCCGGCAGGCATACAGCGCTTAACCGTTTCCAGCGTCACAAAGCGGGCTGCCGCCCCGGCTCCGACTACAATACCTATTGCCACCATCGCGTTGAGCATGGTTGGCGTGGCGTTATCGCTAATGCCCAGCGCTACCGGTACCCACAACACCAGCAGGAAGCGCAGGGTGACACCAGCGCCCCAGAACAGGCTGGTACCAATCAGTGAGAAACGGGTTTGGCCATCGCGCCACAGCACTACGCAAGCGTTGAAGAAAGTGCTCCCCATGACGCGTGGGTGCCAGGAGGCCACCTTGTGAGCAGCAGGCAAGCGCGGAATATAGAGGTTAGCGACGACTGCCGCGCCGTAAACCACGGCACACACCGCCAGTGCAGCCACGATATGCCAGTCTGCCAGCAGGCCACCGGCTACCGACCCCACCAGGATGGCAGCAATGGTGGAAGCCTCCATCAGACCGTTGGCCTTCACCAGCTTATCGCCGCTGGTGATCTCACCCAGGATGCCGTACTTCGCTGGTGAATAAGCCGCCGCCCCGATGCCGACCAGGGTATAGCCCAGGAACGGGTTCAGCCCAAAGCAGATCACCAGCGCACCGGCCAGCTTCAAGCCGTTGGCGACCATCATCACCCGGCCTTTGGAGAAGCTGTCGGCGATTTGGCCCACAAACGGCGCCAGGATGATATAGGTGGCCACGAAGGCCATTTGCAGTATCGGTTGGCTCCAATCGGGGTACATTTGCTGTTTGATCAGCGCCAGGGTCGCAAACAGCAAGGCGTTATCGCCGAAGGCCGAGAGAAACTGGGCACAGATCACCGCGATCATTGAACGTGACAGCAGTGGGGAATCAGTTGCATTCATTATGCCTTCTCCGGCTGTTCAGCCATTTGGCGCAAAGTAACGAAATCCGGTTTGCCGCTGCCCAGTAACGGCAACGCCTTCACCAGGCGTATATCACGTGGCACCGCCAACTCCGGGGTGCCCTGCTCACGAGCCACCCGCAGCAAGCTGTCACGGGTAATGCTGGCGTCGTTGGTGAACAACACCAGCGCTTCACCTTTGCTGCTGTCGCTTTTCACCGTGGCCGCATGCAGCCCTTCCGGTGACAGGCGCACTGCCAACTGTTCCACGCTCTCCAGCGAGATCATTTCCCCCGCCAGTTTGGCAAAGCGCTTCACGCGGCCACGAATAGTGCAATAACCCTGTTCGTCGAAGCTGACAATATCACCGGTATCGTACCAGCCGGCTTGCAGCACGCCGTTTTCGTCCTCGGCTGCCGGAGCTTCCAGTTCTCCTGGTCGCTCAACCCGCAGGTAGCCCTTCATGATGTTCGGGCCTTTCAATTGCAGACGGCCACCGTTATCGATCCCGGCCATCTTGATCAAACGTGCTTCCATCTGCGGCATAATGCGGCCTACGGTGCCAACTTTGGCCGCCAGAGGCACGTTGATCGACACTACCGGAGCACACTCCGTCACACCGTAGCCTTCTAAAATACGGATGCCGTATTTGTCCTGATAAATCTGTTTGGTGCTTTCGGCCAGCTTCTCGGCACCGGCCACCACATAGCGCAGGCGGGCAAAATCGTAAGGATGGGCGAAGCGGGCGTAGTTGTTGAGGAAGGTCGCCGTACCAAACAGCACGGTGCAGTTGCGGTCATAGACCAGTTCCGGCACCACGCGATAATGCAGCGGGCTTGGGTAAAGGAATACCCGGCTACCGGTCATCAACGGGGTGATCAACCCGACAGTCAGGCCGAAAGAGTGGAACAGCGGCAGCGAGGACATAAAGCGATCGCGCGGGGTGAAATCCGCAATGGTTCGGATCTGCTCTACGTTGGCCAGCAGGCTGGCATGGGAATGCACCACGCCCTTCGGATGGCCTTCCGAGCCGGAGGTAAACAAGATCAGCGCTGCATCTTCTGGCTGCTGTGGCACCATTGCCTTTTGTGGCTGGAACAGGTGACGCAGGATCCACAGCTTATCGTCGCGGGTGACGGTATCTTTCAAATCTTCCAGATAGACCCAGTTGGCTTCCGGCACCTGCTCTGGCAGGTGTGTCAGTTTGCCCTTTTCCAGGAACTGGCGCGAGGTGACGATGGTTTTAATGGTGGCCGCGGTCATCGCGCTTTTCAGCCCGTTCACGCCGGCGGTGTAATTGAGCATGGCCGGAATACGGCCCCGCAATGAAGCGCCAAAGATGGCGGCAGCGGTAATAGTGGCATTGGGCAACAGTAGGCCAACATGCTCTTTCGGCGCGGTAAAACGTTCCAGGATGCGGCTGACGCCCAGCGATTTTTTGAGCAGCGTATGATAGCTGTCTTCCTTGAAGCCCACGTCTTCGATGCAGGGCTTGAAGCGGCCATAACGATGCTGCGCGGCCAACAGCGCGCCGAACAAGGTTTGCGGTTTGAGGGTATCCATGCGCGCCTGCATCATGATCTGATGCAGCCTGTCACCGGCCAATTGCCGGCGTTGACTGGCTTTTGGCGCATCTGGCATAGGTAAAGTGGTTGGCGGCAGAATGCTGATGGTGGTCTGTGGGAAGGCGCGGAGTTTATACACCCCGGCCATACGGCCAAACACGCTGAACTCCGGGCCATCGATACGTACCGGCACGATGGTGGCACCAGATTTGGCGGCGATAAAGGCCGCCCCGTCGTAGATCTTCATCAATGAGCCGGTCACCGTAATGCGCCCTTCCGGGAACACCACGATCGGCCTGCCCTGCTCAACCATACGCACCAGATGCTTGATGGCCATCGGTTTGGTGGGATCCAGTGGCACAAAGTCGATATAAGGCTTCAGCCAGCGCATAAACCAACGTTCCGAAATGCTGGAGTAAACGGCAAACACCGGTTTGATCGGTAAGAACAACGCCAGCAGCGCGCCATCCATGAAAGAAACGTGATTCGGGGTGATCAGCAGTTTCTGCTGCTCAAAATGCCTGGCATCGCCTTCGACACGAACACGAAACATCAGGCGAAACAGTGCACGTAACACGGTATATATCATCCCACTCTCCCTCGGGGTTGATGGCCTTAAAAATTGTCTGAGGGAAGAATACTATACGGCAGGCAAAAAAAAACCTACGCATCCGCGTAGGTTGGTGCAATTGAAAATGGCTTCAACATACAGAGTATGCCGATTGCTCACCAATCAATACCTCTGGGACATTCAATTTACCCCGCCACGCCAAACTCTCACCAGCGGCCAATCGCAACAGTCAGGCGCAAAGTGTAACCAGCGATGTAGTTTTTCCTTTGATAGACATGGTTTTGAAACTATTGCAAAACCTCAGCCGCTCCGGATCGCAGGAGCCTGCATGCTGTGCCCGTTAACCCTGGATCCGCTTGGGCGAAAAGGTGGATTTAAAAACCATAAATGCAACACTCACCACAAGTTAACGATACCAGCCCTTGCGGCGCGCGATTTTTTCCGCAAAACTGAGGAATGTAAGCGATTACCCAGGAAGTGTTGCAGATATGGCCACGATTAAGGATGTTGCCAGGCTGGCGGGTGTTTCCGTCGCCACGGTGTCCCGCGTAATAAATAATTCCCCGAAAGCCAGCGAAAGTTCACGGACCGCCGTGCTGGCCGCCATGGAAGGATTGCAGTATCACCCCAACGCCAATGCCCGTGCGCTGGCACAGCAATCCACCGAAACCCTGGGCCTGATTGTCTCTGACGTTTCCGATCCCTTCTTTGGTGCCATGGTAAAAGCCGTGGAGCAGGTGGCCTACGCCACGCATAATTTTCTGCTGATTGGTAACGGTTACCACAATGCCGAAAAAGAGCGCCAGGCCATTGAGCAACTGGTGCGTCATCGCTGTGCGGCCTTGGTGGTGCATGCCAAGAAGCTGACCGACGATGAGCTAACCGTCTGGATGCGCCAGATCCCAGGCATGGTGCTGATCAACCGTACGCTGCCTGGCTTTGAGCCCCGCTGCGTAGCGCTTGACGATCGCTATGGTGCCTGGCTGGCCACCCGTCATCTGATCCAGCAGGGCCACCAGCGGATCGCCTTCATCTGCTCCAACCACCAGATTTCAGATGCTACCGATCGATTACAGGGCTACCTGGACGCATTGGAAGAGCACGGTATTGCGGTGGATGAGAAGCTGGTTGCCTACGGCAAGCCGGATGAGATTGGCGGCGAGCAGGCCATGACCGAGTTACTGGGCCGTGGTAAGCAGTTTACCGCCATCACCTGCTATAACGATCCGATGGCCGCCGGGGCGCTTTCGGTACTCAGTGATAACAGCGTGGACGTTCCAGGCCAGATTTCGCTGATTGGTTTTGATGACGTACTGATTTCGCGCTATCTGCGCCCACGCCTGACCACTATCCGCTACCCGGTGGTGGCGATGGCGACGCAAGCAGCAGAGCTGGCATTAGCGCTGGCCAACAACCAGCCGCTACCGGAGATCACCAATATGTTCAGCCCGACGCTGGTACGCCGCCATTCGGTCGCCAGCATCAATAACGCTTTCGAGCAAAACTAATCTAGCAGGCGGTGGTAGAGGCGCACGGGGCGATCCGGGTACTCCAGCGCCTCGCCGATGTGCTGCCAGCCATGGCGTTCGTAATAACCGCTAAACTCAGCATACAGATACAGCTCCTTGAACCCGGCCCGGCGGCTGTATTCCTGCACATATTGCTGGAGCTGCAGCCCCAGCCCGCTGCCGCGCTGGCTCTCCTCAACGTAAAGCGCGGCCAGCCACGGCGTTAAATCCTGGCGGCTGATCAAATCACAGCGCCACAGCCCCACGGTGCCTACCGGCTTGTCATCCAACAGGGCAATAAAGGTGATGGGCAAACCTTCATGCCGCAGGCTGCTGGCCACCACGCTGGCAAAAAATTCCCGGCTGTTTTCGCAGCCAAACGCCTGCCACTGCCAGTCGATAACCTGTTGCTGATGCTGCGGATAGTCCGCCAGATGCACGATACGAAACACGCTAATCCCCTCTGAAAAATGCCTTAAACGCCAGCACCGTCAGTGTACGCGAATCAATGCATGGGTGCCCCAACAACATATGTTGCTGAATTTGTAGGAGTCGAACATGTTCGACGCGATCTAACCCTATGCTAGACTCAGCAATATTTACCGCAGCGGACGTTGAAAGAGGGTAGCCATTGATGATCACCATGTTGGATGTTTCCATGCGCGCGGGGGTATCCAAAGCCACGGTTTCCCGCGTTTTAAATGGCACCGGCCAGGTGAAGAAGAGCACGCGTGATGCGGTGTTCAAGGCAATGGATGAGTTGGGCTACCGGCCAAACTTTCTCGCCCAATCGCTGGCCAATAAAAGCTCCAACAGCATTGGGCTGGTGGTATCCAATTTTGACGGCCCCTACTTTGGCCGTTTGCTGCGCCAGGCCGCCAAACTGATCGAAGCCAGCGGCAAGCACCTGATCGTCACCGACGGCCACGACACGCCAGAAGATGAATTGCAGGCGGTACGGCTGCTGGCGGATCGCCGTTGCGACGCGATTATCCTGTACACCCGCTTTATGGGCGAAAGTGCCCTGATGAAGTTGCTGGAAGACCTGCCGGTTCCGGTGATGGTCATTAACCGCGATCTGCCGCAGGCTCGTGAACGCTGCGTGTTCTTCGAACAGCAACAGGCCGCCTTCAACGTGGTGGATTATCTGATCGGTCAAGGGCACCGTGAGATCGCCTGCATCACCGGGCCAATTGATACACCCACTGCCCAATCCCGCTTGGCGGGTTACCGTCAGGCGTTGGAACACCATCAGATAGCGTTCAATGATGCCCTGATCACCAACGGTGATAGTAGCGTACCTGGCGGATACCTTAGCTGTAAGGCCCTGCTGGCTAGCGGCAACGCATTCAGCGCGCTGTTTGCCAGCAACGATGATATGGCCATCGGCGCGATGAAGGCCCTGCACCAGGCTGGCAAACGCCTGCCTGAGGACGTTTCGCTGTTTGGTTTCGACGATGAGCCAAGCGCCGCCTATCTGCAACCGGCGTTATCCACCGTCTACCTGCCGATCGACGCGATGATCGAAGCGGCGATCGCCCAGGCCCTGCGTCTGATCAACGGCGAAGCGCTGCAACCGCTAACGCCGTTTGTCGGTGAGTTAAAACTGCGTGAGTCCGTGGTACCTGGCCCCTACGCTTAAATTAACTCCAGCCCGATCAATTCTTCAATCGTCTGGCGGCGACGGATCAGCCGAGGCTCACCGTTTTCAAACAGCACTTCCGGCAGCAACGGGCGGCTGTTGTAGTTGGAGGACATCGACGAGCCATAGGCCCCGGTGTCATGGAATACCAGATAATCACCGACCCGCACCTGCGGCAACGGACGGGTTTCAATACCGCCCCCCGCTTGCTGGGTAAACACATCACCCGACTCACACAGTGGCCCGGCGATCACTGTGTCTTGCAATGGTTGGTTATCAGTATTGCGGCCGTCGGCAGGCAGTAGGGAAATATGGTGATAGCTGCCATACATCGCCGGACGCATCAAATCGTTAAACCCAGCGTCCACCAGGACAAAGTGGCGGCTGCCCATCTGTTTTACCGAACGCACTTCGGCCACCAGCACGCCTGCTTCGGCCATCAGGAAACGCCCCGGCTCGATTTCCAACTTCACCGGATGGCCCAGATGTGCGGCAACTCGCTCACGTGCGCGGTTCCACAGGCCGTAATAGTGTTCGGTATTGATCGCCTCTTCCCCTTGCTGATAAGGGATAGAAAGGCCGCCACCGGCGGAAATAGCCGTAATGTCCTGCCCCAGCGCAATCACCTGCTGCACCATCGCATCACACACGCGCTCCAGGTGCTGGTAATCCACCCCAGAACCGATGTGCATATGCAGCCCGATCAGTTTCAGGCCGTATTGCTGCACCTTGGCGACCGCCTGCGGCAGATCGGCATACCAGATACCGTGCTTGCTGTTTTCACCGCCGGTATTGGTTTTCTGGCTATGGCCGTGGCCAAAGCCAGGGTTGATCCGCAACCATACCGGATGCCCGGCAGACACTTGGCCAAGCTGCTCCAGCATATCGATAGAACCGGCGTTGACCGGGATTTTCAATTCACTGACGCGCGCCAGCGTGGCGTGATCCAGCACATCGGCGGTAAACACGATATCTTCGCCACCCGGCTCAAAACCGGCTTTTAACGCGCGCTCGATTTCCCCCAGCGACACCGAATCCACCTTGACGCCCTGCTCGCGCATCAGGCGCAAAATATGAATATTCGAGCAGGCTTTCTGAGCAAAACGGATCACGTCAAAGTGCTGCAACTGGCTGATACGCTGGCTGATGATAGCCGCATCATAGGCCCAGACCGGGCAACCAAAGCGTTGGGGCAGTGCCAGCAGATTGGCGGCGTTCAGGGCGGTAGAGGTGTCGTTCAAGGAGCGTGGCATGGTTCGGTTCCCATAATCAAATTTTCCACCATCATGCCGCAGCGGCCACGGTGTGAAAAATATCTATTTCGCCATAGTCTATTCATTTATGATATGGTTTTTCCTCTCCGTGGAGTTTCGCCATGTATGCCATTACCCTGCGCCAGATTGAGATTTTCCACGCGGTGATGACCACCGGCAATCTGACCGAAGCGGCGGCGCTGCTGCAAACCTCACAACCGACCGTCAGCCGCGAGCTTGCCCGCTTCGAGAAGCTAATCCAATTGCAACTGTTCGACCGCGTACGTGGCCGCCTTTACCCGACGGTGCAAGGCTTGCGGCTGTTTGAAGAAGTGCAGCGCTCCTATTACGGCCTGGATCGCATCAAGAATGCGGCCGCCGGTATCCGGCAATTCCAGCAGGCGCAGCTTTCCATTGCCTGTCTGCCGGTGTTTTCCCAATCGCTGCTGCCTGCCGTGTGCAAACCTTTTGTTGATCGTTATCCGGAAGTGAGCTTCAGCGTGATCCCGCAGGAGTCACCGTTACTGGAAGAGTGGCTTTCGGCACAGCGCCACGATCTGGGCCTGACGGAGAATACCCTGACGCCCGCTGGCACCGAGCGCATGACGCTGATGACGATGAATGAGGTGTGTGTGCTGCCTGCCGGGCACCCATTGCTTGCGAAAAGCACGCTGACGCCGCAGGACTTCAACGCAGAAAACTTTATCAGCCTGTCGAACACCGACAGCTATCGACAACTGCTGGATGCGCTGTTCCATGAACAAGGCATCGAGCGCCGGATGGTGATGGAGACCCACAGCGCCGCTTCGGTCTGTGCGATGGTCAAGGCTGGAGTCGGCATCTCGATCGTCAACCCACTGACCGCGTTGGATTACGCCAATAATGGTGTTCATGTGCGGCCCTTCAGCGTCGAGGTGCCGTTTACCGTGAGCCTGATCCGCCCGCTGCACCGCCCCTCTTCCGCGCTGGTCACCGCCTTTGTGCAGCACTTGCAGCAGCAGGCGCAACAGTTGCCCGCCCGCCTGGCTTCGGTTATCCAACGCTAGCGCAGCGTGGCACGCCAGCCAGGATCGGTGGCAAACCATTCCACCAGGAAGTCCAGCATGGTACGCAACGTGGCGGGCATTTGGCGGCGCGAGGTGTAGATGCCGTAGATCCCCATCGTCTGTGACAAATACCCCGGTAACAGTTCCACCAACTCCCCCTTTGCCAACAGTGGCGCAGCAGAATAATAAGGTTGCATGGAGATCCCCGCACCTTGCAGCGTTCCTGCCAACAGCACCACCGATTCGTTGGCACTGAGGTTGCCACTGACCGCCACCGCCGACTTCACGCCTTGCTCATCAAAGTGCCACAGGCTTTTACCAAAGTAGGAATAGGTGAGGCAGTTGTGCAGGGCTAAATCTTGCGGGTGACGCGGGGTACCATGAGCGGCCAGATAGGCTGGAGACGCACAGATCACCGAAGCGCAGTTGGAAAGTGGCCGGGCAATCAGATTGGGATCCAGTTCATTGGTGATGCGTAGTGCCAGATCGATCCGTTCTTCCACCAGATTGACCGCTCGGTTATTCATTTGCAGATCCACCGCCACCTGAGGATGACGCTTCAGGTACTGCGCCACCGCCCCCACCAGCGCCGTTTGGCCAAGCGATTGCGAACAGGTGATTCGTAGCAGGCCACGTAAATCGTCACTCTGCTCGTTTTCCACCAGATCGATATCTTTCGCTACCGCCAGCATTTGGCGGCAACGTTCCAAGGTGCGCTCTCCGGCATCGGTCAGGCTGAGCCTACGCGTAGTACGGTGCAACAGTCGCGCCCCGGCCCATTGTTCCATCTGCGCCAGATAGCGCGTCACCATAGCTCGCGACATTGCCAGGGTATCTGCTGCCGCAATCATGCTGCCGCGTTCGACGATAGTGACAAAAACCTCTGCGGCGGTAATGCGATCCATGATTCGCTCGATTTACGCAATGAATAATTGCTTATTATCCGGTTTTTCTCCCGTTCTATGCAACCTATCATCTGACCAACGATAACAAACACCCAAAAGGCACCTGCACATGTTTAAGAAATCATTACTGACTCTGGCCGCAACCGGCTTCGTTTCACTCAGCACCTTCGCCACTGCGGCTAATACTCTGACCCTGGAAGTGTACAATCCTGGAGAAAAGAGCGTTTTCCCGGTCTCTTCCGAGATTGTCAGCGGCCCACATGAAGTGGCGCTGATCGATGCCCAATTCCAGCGTAACGACGCGCAGGAGCTGGTGAAAAAGATCAAGGCTACCGGTAAAAAGCTGACCACGGTCTATATCAGCCATTCGGATCCGGATTTCTATTTCGGCCTGGATGTGATCAAAGCCGCCTTCCCGGAGGCAAATATCATTGCTTCACCGGAAACGATCAAAGCGATCAATGCAACCCAGGCAGGTAAACTCGCCTATTGGGGGCCGATCCTGAAGGAGAATGCGCCGAAAGCCGTGATCGTGCCGCAGCCGTTGCAAGGCAGCAGCTTTAGCATCGATGGCCAGCAGGTCGAAGTGAAAGGCCTCAATGGCCCAACGCCGGATCGCACCTTTGTGTGGATCCCGTCGTTGAAAGCTGTGGTGGGTGGCGTACCGGTGGCCGGTGACAATATTCATCCGTGGATTGCGGATAATCAGACCGTCGAGTCACGCGCTCATTGGCAGCAAACGCTGGAAAGCATCAAGGCGCTGAAACCGCTGGTAGTAGTTCCAGGGCACTTCCTGCCAGGAGCGGCACAAACGCTGGAGTCGGTGACCTTTACCCACAATTACCTGACCACGCTGGAAAGCGAGTTACCAAAAACCAAGAACTCCGCGGAACTGATCGCGGCCATGCAGCAGCACTATCCAAAACTGCAAGATGGTTCTAGCCTGGAACTGAGCGCCAAGGTACTGAAAGGCGAAATGAAGTGGCCACAGTAAAGCGCTAGGAGCAAAAACATGACGACTCTGCATTACATTTTCGATCCGCTGTGCGGCTGGTGTTACGGTGCAGCACCGCTGGCCAAGGCCGCGCAGGCTATTCCAGGCCTGACCGTTGCCCTGCACGCCGGTGGCATGATGACCGGCAATGCCCGCCGAACCATCAACGAGGAATGGCGCAATTACGTGATGCCGCATGATAAGCGGATTGCCGGGCTAACCGGCCAGCCTTTCGGCGACGGTTACTTCAACGGACTGCTGCGAGACACCACGGCGGTGATGGACTCTGAACCACCGATCGTTGCGATCCTGGCCGCTGAACAGCTCGCCGGACGGGGCCTGGATATGCTGCACCGCATTCAGGAAGCCCACTACCGGGAAGGGCGACGTATTGCCGATGCGCCAGTGTTGGAAGCGCTGGCGAAAGAGTTGGGCCTGGATCCTGCTGCCTTTATTGCCGAGATGCGTTTGAACAGCGGCGCGCCAACGGCACAGCATATCGCCGACAGCCGCGCACTGCTCGCCAAAGTCCGTGGGCATGGCTTCCCAACCTTTGCCCTGGAGGATAATCAAGGGCGGCTATCCCAGATCCCCGTGCAGGAGTATTTGGGAAATGTTGAAGGCTGGAAAGCATTACTGAAAGATGCCGTAAAATAAATCTGCCGGGGCGAGCACATGTTCGCCCCGAACATAGTTGTAACAATTTCATTTTGTGTTGTGATTTGCCGCCGCGCCAAAGACGCCTTCGCCTTACGCTAATCAACGTTACTAGCGCTCGTTTTATCTCTGCTGTATTGCAAATAATGAGCCACGTCAAAACTGCTTACATGTGGCGGTTTGTTTGTTACCAACCTCGTGCCCATGCTAGAAGAAAACGATACCTTCTGGATTTTTATGAACACGAGCACCACACAAAAACAAGCCGTCTGGCAGTTGATCAAACCCTTTTGGGTTTCGGAAGAAAAATGGCGCGCCTGGGCGATGCTGATCGCCATCGTGGGCCTATCCCTGGGGCTGGTTTATATCAGCGTGCTGATCAACCAGTGGAACCAGGTGTTCTACGATGCCCTGCAGAATAAAAACTACCCGGTGTTCAAAGCCCAGCTGTGGCGCTTTACCTATCTGGCATTATCTTTCATCGTGCTGGCGGTCTACAAAATCTACCTGACCCAGGGCCTACAGATGCGCTGGCGGCGCTGGATGACGGAAAAATTTATGGGCAAGTGGCTGGCGCACCAGGCCTATTACCATACCGAACAACAGCAGATTATCGATAACCCCGATCAGCGTATCTCTGACGATCTCAACGTCCTGACCCAGTACACCTTATCTTTGTCGCTCGGCCTGCTCTCCAGCCTGGTGACACTCTGTTCGTTTATTACCATTCTCTGGCATATCAGCGGGCCGATGACCTTCGTGATCGCCCAGCATGCCATTACCCTGCCAGGCTATATGGTGTGGTTTGCCCTGTTGTACGCGGTACTGGGATCCTTACTGATCTGGTGGGTCGGCAAGCCCCTGGTTATGCTCGGCTTTAATCAGGAACGTTATGAGGCGAACTTCCGTTTCGGGCTGATCCGTATTCGTGAAAATAACGATGCCATCGCGCTGTATCACGGTGAACCACGAGAGAAACAGCAGCTAAGTAACCGCTTTGAGGCCATCCGCAGTAACTGGTGGTCGATCATGCGTATCACCCGGCGGCTGAATATCGCCAGTAATTTCTACAGCCAGTTTGCCATTGTCTTTCCGCTGCTGGTGGCGGCGCCACGCTATTTCTCAGGTGCGATCCAAATGGGCGGACTGATGCAAATCTCCTCCGCATTCGGCCAGGTGCAAGGGTCGCTGTCGTGGTTTATCGACGCGTTTACCGATCTGGCCACCTGGAAAGCCTGCGTTAACCGTCTGGCTGGCTTTAACGCGGCGGTGGACGAGGTGCATAACCAGAGCCGCGGTATCAGCCTGCAACAGGAAGACCACTCACCGCTGATACTGCGCGATGTTGGCCTTACGCTGCCCGATGGACAGCCTCTGTTAAGTGCAGCAACCATGACGCTGAAACGCGGCGAGCGCGTGCTGGTCGTTGGGCCTTCTGGCTGTGGTAAATCAACGCTGCTGCGTGCCATTGCCGGGATCTGGCCTTACGGCTCCGGTGAAATCGGCCTGGATAATCACCTCACGACGCTGTTCCTACCGCAGCGCAGCTATATCCCGATCGGTACGCTGCGTGAAGCGCTGAGCTATCCGCATCAGGATAAAGACTACAGCGATGAGCAGTTGTTGAAAGTCCTGGAAAACTGCCGGCTGAAACACCTGCAACGCTGGCTGGATACCAGCGCCAACTGGAGCCATCGCCTTTCACCGGGCGAGCAGCAGCGATTGGCGTTTGCCCGTGCGATCCTTACCCGCCCGGATGTACTGTTCCTGGATGAGGCCACCAGCGCGTTGGATGATGAAACCGAGCAATTGATGTATTGCCTGCTGGTTGACGAACTGCCGGAGGTCACGCTGGTCAGCGTGGCACACCGCAACAGCGTGGCGAAATATCATCAGACCTGCTGGCGTTTCAGCCGTAATGAAAATGGCCCGGCCCAGATGGCGCTTAGCCCGTTGCCGATGCCGAGTTAGCCTCAATAGATCCTCTCACTCCCCCCTTTGGAAGGGTTGGAGTGAGAGGGCACCTGATTAAATCCCATCAGCCTCGGCGTTGGCGCATTTCACCTTACGCCGTTCATGCCACAGGCTGGTCAAGCCACGTTTGCCGCAGGCCAGCGCCATGTCACGGAACTCGGTCAGGCTCAGCCCTTCACGCTCCAGCATCATTTCGGCAGCCAACTGCATATTAACCCCGGTCAGCACCTCACAGTTGCCATGCGCATCGGCCAACTCACAGGCACTACGGAAAGGCGATCCCCCCAACATATCGGTAAGGAACACCACGCCGTCCGCTTGCTCTACCGCTTGCAGCGCGGCACTCAACTCCACTTTCAGCTCCGCCGTCCCCATATGGACAGGGAAGTCCACCGCGATACAGGCAGGCTGTTCTCCTACCACCTGTTCTACCGCCTGCAGCAGGCCACTGGCGAAGCCGCCGTGGCCGGTAATAACAATTCCTGGCATGTTCACTTCCTCACAGCAAACCGAAAAATTTACCCACTACGCCGATCACCACCGTCACACCGATCAGTTTCACCGGTGAGAAACCGCGCTTCATCAGGAAGAACACCAGCAGCGTGAAACACAGCGGCAACAGGTTAGGCATCAACTTATCGAGCACATCCGTTTGCAACGCCACGGTGGCCTTACCGGCATGCATGATCAGCGGCGTGGAAAGATGTACATAGGAGGCCACCAGCGCACCGATGACCGTCATGCCCACGATCGACGCCGCATGGGATATTCGTTTGGTATGGGTTTTCAACAGCGTCAGCGCACTGGTGCCCGCCTGATAGCCATAGTGCGCCAGCCCAAAGCGCAGCCCGAAGTGGAACACGTTGAACAACAGCAGGAACACTATCGGCCCAAACAGGCTGCCTTCCAGCGCTAAAGAGGCCCCGATGCCCGCACAAATCGGCAACAGCGTCAGCCAAAACAGCGCATCACCAATGCCTCCCAACGGCCCCATCAGCGCCACTTTCACCGCTCGAATGGTGGAGACTTTCTCCTTGTTTTGCTCCATCGCCAGCACCAACCCCGAAAGGAAGGTAACGTCGAAGGGATGCACGTTGATAAACTCCATATGCATCTTCATCGAATTCGCCAGATCCTGAGGATTGCGGTGGATCTTGCGCAAGCCAGGGATCAAGGTGTACAGCCAGCCACCGGCCTGCATACGTTCATAGTTGAATGATGCCTGCAGTAACAGCGAACGCCAGGCCATACGGTTGATATCACTGCGCGTCAGCGCCTCTGCCGGGCGGCTATCAACGTAGTCGTCCTGCTCTACCTGGCTGGTGGCCAATGCCTGTTCCAGGCGTTTTGCTGCTTTTTGCGCCAGCAGATCGTCAGAGTCATTAAATGCCATCTTCAGCGTCCTCCGGTTGAACAGGCTTCCTGGTCACATCCGCATCTGCCCGTTGACTGTTAAAGAAATCGATCAGCGCGATCGCCAATGCCCCCAGTGCCACCGCCAAGATCGGCAGCTTAAGGAAAGTCACCGAAATAAAGCCGAGGATGAAATACGCCACGTAGGTTTTCTTCATCATCACTTTCATCAGCAGTGAGAAGCCGATCGCCGGCATCATACCGCCCGCCACCGCCAGCCCATCCAGCAGCCAGGTCGGCGCTTTCTGCACCATGGCGCTGGCCGCATCGGCACCGAAGTAAATCGGCAAAAATGCCACCACAAAATAGAAAACAAACAGGATACTGATGCCGAGGTAGTTCACTCGCTCAACGCCACGCCAGTTCAGTTCCTGCACCATGCGATCGCAGCGGTGCATCATGGGTGAAAATGCGGTGAACAGCAGCGTGATGCAGCCCTGTACCGCAATGGCGAACGGCACCGCCACGCCAATGGCCACCTTGGGATCGGCCTTGGTGAGGATGGCAAACGCCGTGCCGACCACCCCGCCGATCACCACGTTAGGCGGCTGCGCACCGGCCAATGGCACCATGCCCATCCACACTAGTTCCAACGTCCCGCCTACCAGCAAGCCGGTAGTGACATCCCCCAGGATCAGGCCAACCAGCGGCCCCATCACTACCGGGCGGTGGAAGTGGGTCAGGCCGTCAAACAGGTCGACCCCGGCCAGCCCCGCCAGTAATGCAATCAATAACGCGTCAGTTAACATGCTTCCCCCTGCGCTCAAGCGAGCAGTTTGCCTATCGCTTCACCGGCTTCATCCGGCACTCGGCGCACCTCGCAGGCTACGCCCAACGCCGCCAGCTCACGAAAGGCGGCAATATCATCGTCATCCACCGAGACCGTTTTGTGGATTTGCCGTTTTCCTGCGGCGAAGTGCATATTGCCAACGTTGACAAAAGTGATGGGCACTCCGCCCTGCACCAGTTTCAATACGTCCTGCGGCGTTTTGCACACCAGAAAAATCTTTTGCCGATCCGCCGCCTTATGGATCACGTCGATGGTTTTTTGCAGGGTGAAGTACCGAGTCTGCACGCCTTCCGCCACCACCATGTCCATCAGGTTTTGCTGTACCGGATCGGCGGCGGCGTCATCGTTGGCCACTACCACCAGATTGGCTCCCAGCGTGTTGGTCCAGGTCACCCCTACCTGGCCATGCACCAGGCGATTATCGATACGGGTCATCAGAATATTGGGCATATCAGCGCACCTCCGGGTAACAGGCTGAGTGGTAGTCGTCGAGCACCTGGGTAATTTTGTGGATCACCCAATCTTGCGGATCCTGGCTCAGCTCGCCGGCATTCAAGGCCCGTGCCTGATCGGGTAAATACTGGCTGAGTAAGGCCAGCGGGATTGGATTGCTCCGTAGATTGTCCATCAGCGCATCCACGGCCTGCTGGACCTGTGGCTGCGGCCAGTAATAGCGCACACGATCGCTCAGGCTGTAGTGCCGATCCAGATACTGTTGATGCGGGCTGCCGTGATAATAGCGGCTCCACTGCTGCGGCTGTTCGCGCATCACCTGTTCAAGCGTGGCGCACAGCTGGGCCGAACGATGCTCCCCTAACCATTCACGTTCGATACGATCGAGGGCAAACAGCGCCTCACGCAGCGCAAAAGTGAGCGCCGGGCCAACTTTCAGAATGGCGAAATGGTCACGCACCAGCTGCGAATAAGCCTTCGGTGCCTGGTAGTCGGTCGAGTGGGCCTCATACAGCAACCCCGGTTGGCGTTCGATAAAGCGGCTCAACGCCTGCGCCGCCTGCGGTTGGTAATGTTCGACGCTGTGATGGTCGAACTCGACGCCAGGTTGCACCACCAAGGCGATCACTCGTGACCACGCGCTGCTCAGTTCTGCCTGCTGCCAGGCATGACGGTGCGCCTCTAACGTGACGGAGACTGCCTGTGGCGTAGTCACCTGGATGCCTTGCAGCGTTTCCTGCGCACCGCCCGGCACTGGCACTTCGGTTCCGATCACATACACCGGAGCTTCACCACCCGCTTGCTGCCAGGCTCGTTCCGCCACTGCGCACAGGCGCGCCGCACGCTGCGCCACCACTTCATCTCCCAACGGGGTGGGATCGTCAGAGCAGGACATGGAGCAGTCGAGATGGATTTTGCGAAATCCGGCGCGCACATAGTCGTCAATCAGGGTTTCGGATAGCGCCATCGCCTCTTGTGCCGGGCGCTCTTGCCAGGCGTTAGGGCCAAGATGATCGCCCCCCAGCCAAATAGCGCTCCTTGGCAACCCGATGTCATCCGCCATCTGCCACAGCGCATCACGAAACTGTGCGGCGGTCTGGCCGGTGTAGCCGCCAAACTGGTTAACCTGGTTTGACGTCGCCTCGATCAATACCGGCGTGCCACGTGCCTTTGCTTGCCGCAAGGCGGCCTGCAATACCCAAGGATGCGCGGAGCAAACGGAAAATATCCCCACCGGCTGGCCGGCCTTGTGCTGTGCTACCAGTTGTAACCACTGCTGCATGAATCCCCCATGATGGCACCCTATTCGCGATCGGCTATCACCACATCTACGCCTAAATCGCTGAGCGCCTGCTGATAATCTTGTGGAAGACGGCTATCTGTGATCAGCCGATGAATTTGCCCGACTTCGCGGATCATGCAAAAGCTCTTGCGACCAAACTTGCTGGCATCCGCTACCGCGATAATTTCGCGCGCCACCTCGCACATCACACGATTGAGGTGTGCCTCACCGGGATGAGGCGTAGTGATCCCCGCAACCAGATCGAAACCGTCGACGCCCAGAAACAGTTTGTCGAAGCGGTACTGGCGCAATTGCTGCTCGGCAGCCGGGCCATAGAGCGAATAGGAGTTCTGCCGGACGCTTCCCCCCAACACCATCACTTCCACCCCGTCGTAGCCTGAAAGCTCATAGGCAATGTTCAGCGCATTGGTCATCACCACCAGATCGCGGCGCGGTTTCAACCAGGGCACGATCTGGGCCGTGGTGGAACCGGAGTCCAGGATCAGCGCATCACCGTCCCGCACGTAGCTTGCCGCTCGGCAGGCAATCTGTGATTTCACATCTCGGTTCAAGCGCCCCTTGTCGTGTAATGGGCGATCGAAGGCAAACTGCTGGTTGAGCATCGCCCCACCATAGGCACGCAGCGCACAGCCTTTGCGTTCCAGAAAGCGCAGATCGTTGCGGATCGTCACCGTGGAAACGGCAAACTGTTTGCTGAGCTGTTCCACCCGCACGCTTCCGTGCTCGCAGAGCAGATCGATAATGTGTTCACGTCGTTTAGCGGTGTTCACTGGCATGAGCAATAGGTCCTCAGGTTTCCGGTTATGGCCGGGAGATGATGGCTTTCGCTCTACTGCGGCGGTATTACAACAAAGCGAAAGCAATGAAATTGTGATCGGGGTTACAGGGCAGTTTTAGCAGCAAATGGGGGTAAAAAGCTTTCGGATCGAAATGAAATGAAACTATTTTCTCGGCGGGCGCGAGAAAAGTGAAATCTGCCGCAGGCCGATAGGGCGGCAGGTTAAGAGTATGTGAAAAATAGCACAGTGAAAGCGGCTTTGGCGGGCAGCAGCGAAAAGGCTTTTCTTTCCTTAGGTGATCAACTTCACAAAACTGTTAATTGGTTCAGTTTAGCCAACCGACACCCAGGTGGGTCACCAGACCGACAATCACCAAAATCACGATCACGGCGATGGTGTAAAGCACGATACGGCGGGGGCTGTAGAAAGAAGACATAGCGATTCCTCACAATAAGTTTACTGCCGTTACTATCCGTTATGGCGGGCAATGCTGCCAGCAATAATTTCCCTCGCGTTGATCAAAGCCACCTGGAGAGTGCCAAGTGCGGTTTCCTTAACCTCTTGTCAGGCGAGGCGATCTTTCCTAAACTGGCGCGTAGATACCGGCAGCCCTGCCAGTACGTAAGCGTTAACGTCAATCAACGCATCTCGTCACGCAGTAATGATTGGCTGCATGCCTGATGCGAGGATCCCATGCCCCAACCCGAACCATCCGCACATTGTGTTGTTAAACGCAGCCGTTTGACGCGTTTCTTATTGCTGGCCGGCATCATGCTGGTGGCAGCTAACCTGCGCGCCCCTTTAACCAGCGTAGGCCCGTTACTGGAACAGATCCAGCACCAACTGATGCTTTCTGCCACCGCCGCCGGGTTACTCAATTCCCTGCCGCTGATCCTGTTTGCGGTGTTATCGCCATTAACGCCGTCGCTGGCCAAACACATTGGGATTGAACGCACACTCGGGCTGGCGCTAATGCTGCTGGTCGCCGGGATCGTGCTACGTTCACAACCGTGGGATGGCATGCTGTGGCTGGGAACGGTGTTGATCGGCGCTGCCATCGCCTTTGCCAACGTGGTGCTACCAACGCTGGTAAAACGCGATTTTCCTCATCGGGCTGCGGTGATGATCAGTACCTATGCAGCCGTGATGTCACTGGTGGCCGCTATCGCCTCCGGCATGGCGGTGCCGTTAGCGGCATTCAACGATAACGGCTGGCGTTTTTCACTGCTGTGCTGGAGCCTGCCGGCGTTTATCGCGCTGGCGATCTGGCTACCCCAACTGAAGCGCAAACCCATCCCGGTTCCCCGAACCGGCACGCCGGTGGCTGCAGAAACCTTTCGCTCTCCCTGGAGCAGCGCCCTGGGTTGGCAGGTGGCCTTGTTCATGGGGCTGCAATCCATC
This sequence comes from Serratia sp. ASV30, assembly GCF_016428815.1. Taxonomy (NCBI): domain Bacteria; kingdom Pseudomonadati; phylum Pseudomonadota; class Gammaproteobacteria; order Enterobacterales; family Yersiniaceae; genus Serratia; species Serratia sp. ASV30. The sequence continues at coordinate 119,650 of NZ_JAELTL010000003.1, forward strand.
ACCTTCTACACCATTATCGGTTGGTTCAGCGCCTTTGCCGCCAGCCACGGCACCTCACCGCAGCAGGCGGGGTTCGAGCTGTTTGTTTATCAGATCGTGGCGATCGCCGCCAACTTTGTGATGGTGTTTGCACTACCACGCGCTCGCGACCAGCGGGGGATCGCACTGGTCAGTTCGCTGTTGATCTTTATTGGCGTCGGCGGATTGCTGTTGCTGCCTGCCCACTCGCTTATCTGGCTGATATTTGCCGGGCTGGGGGCGGGGAGTTCACTGGTGCTGGCGCTGTCCTTCTTTGGCTTGCGCAGCCAGCACCATCACCAGGCAACGGTGCTGTCAGGGATGGCACAATCCATCGGCTATCTGCTGGCCGCGCTGGGGCCGACCTTGTTTGGCCTGGTGCATGATTTGACCCAAGGCTGGACGGTGCCGTTGACGATTTTGCTCGGGTTAACGCTGCTACAGCTGCTGTTCGGCATCTTGGCCGGGCGTCGCAAGATTATCGGCTGAACCAGGCATGGCATGATCTTCTCCCAGCCAAAGATCCTCGATAAAGCGCTGTTGCCGCTCATTGAGTTGCCAGGATGGCGGAAATCTTAGCGTTTCCGCTAGTGGAACCTCTGTGGTGGGAATGAGTGATTGATTGTCCATCGGCGCGTTCCTGCTCCCCTGGCTACCCTGTTGCCAATTGAAATCGGTACCACGAGCGCAATGCCATGTACCGTTTTCCCCTAGACACAGAGTAAATCATTGGCGGCGATTTTGATTATCGGTATAAACAATCACTCCACAAGCCTAGGCCTATGGGACGACAGATATTCCTCAACCGACTCGTCATGTCGGGGCGAATATTAGCGCCCCGACAAATTCAGCAATTCAATCAAGCTGGCTAACGGAGTCCCGGCTCGCCTGGTGGCGCTCATCCCCAATCAGTTCGCTCAGATGCCCATCTCGCATTTGCAGCAGGCGATCGGCATGTTCAAAGTAATGGTCGTCATGGCTGATAGCAAACACGGTTTTTCCCATTTCGCGCAGTTGGGGCAGTAACTCACGGTAGAAAGTACGGCGGAACTGGGGATCCTGATCCGCCGCCCACTCATCCAGCAGTAAAATATCCCGCTTTTCAGCCACCGCTAACAACAGGGCCAGGCGCTTGCGCTGCCCTTGCGACAGTTGTGGATTGGTGACGCGCGTACCGTCGAACTCCAATTTGCTTTTCATCTTCAGGCGCTGCAACCAGGTTTCCACCAGTTCGGCGTCCGGTTGTTCTCCTTGCGGCCCCAACAGATGGTGAAACTGGTGGAAATCCGTAAAGATGGCAGAGAACAGGCGGCGATAATCTTCACGATCGGCAACCGTAATCGGTTGACCATCCAGCAGGATCTGCCCACTAACGGGCACATACAGCCCAGTGAGCAGCATGGCCAGCGTCGATTTACCGCTACCGTTGCCGCCAATCAGGAACACCAGTTCGCCACGCCGTAACGTCAAATTGATCGGCCCAACCGCAAACCCTGATTGCTGTTCACCCGCCGCATAGTGGAATGCAACGTCGCGTAGTTCCAGCGTTTGCCACGCGCGAGCCTTTGGAGCCGGAAATGCCGGATCATAGTCCGCCAGTTTGAGCGTCTTCACTTTATTGAAGGCCACTTCGGCCGCAATCAGCGTCGGGAATGCCCCAACCGCCTGTAATAAGGGGGTACGCAGGAACAATAAGGTCAGGGAATAGGTCGCCGCCACCGTGGTATTCGCCCAGCCCAGGCTGTTTGCCATATAGAACACCAGGCCGATGGCGCCCAACATCATGATATTCGACCAGTTCACGGCGCTAAGGTGGAAGGTATCTGCACGGATAATATGATAACGGTAGTCACCGGCATCGGGCTGGTAAGCCTGCTGGAATAGCATTTTTGCCCGATCGCGGTTCAGCGCCAACTCTTTACGCCCATCGATCGCCGCTTGATAATGCAGATAGAGCCGCTCTTCCGCTTCGCGCACGCTGCTCAGGTGGCTATAAACCCGCGAGACCAGATACCAACTCCCCAAAATGGTGACCGTCACCCATATCGCTGTCACGCCCAACATGGCAGGCGACAACCAGCCCAGATAGGCAGCCGATCCCAAGGTCAGGATCACCCCCTGAACCAACTCCGGTAGGCGGACAAAAGCAATGGTGATATTGCGAATATCGCTCGACAGGCTAGCCAGCAGTGAGGCACTACCCAACTGTTCCAACCGTTCAATATGGGTATCCAATATTCGCTTCACCAGTTGACCACGCAGCCGGTAAACAAAATAGTGCCCCAACGAGGTCAACGCCAACTGAGAGCCGAGCGTAACCGCCATCAATAGGGCCAACAGGCCGAGAAACTGCGGCAACACCACTAGCGGGTTACCCGCCGCGCCCATCAGTTGCACGTTAATAAATGCAATGATGCCAATCCCCAACGCCGCACTGGCCATGGTTAACGCCATTACCGCCAGAAACGGCCAGCGATACTGCTGGAACACCACCCGTAACAACTCCATCAGAAACCCTATTCAAAAATCATGCACTGGCGGGCATTGTAGTTGGCGAAAGCGTGATATCAATAACAATTCTCATTTTGTTGGGTGAGCAGATGATGCCCCTGGCCTGGCCGTGCAGGCCAAACGCGGGGCGATGACTAAAGAAAATAGAGGGCTAGCAGCTGCTTATCGGGCTAAAAAACATTATTAACGCAATAATAAAAATCTCAAAAATAGGCATAAACCCAAAGATGTTCAAGTCGCTTTAGATAAACAGCTAACCGGTTAGATTAGATAAATCATTTCTAAATATACGGTTTCCAAACCTATCCAACAGGGCTTCCTGATGATCAAGTGAGTTGATTTTTTCTTAATAAATAACCGTTAACCCCCCTTCAACCCTAGTAATAAGATAATGCTGTAGGATTAACCCCGCAGTAACACTGCTATTTTGTTTGCTGATAAGGGTATTCAATGTTTAAATGAATATACCATCCGTCATATTTGCTTTATTTAACTTAGGGATAAGAGAATGACAAAACGCAAATATCTCAGCCATATTGAAATTGAGAGAATGATCTCCGCCGTCCCGGACGGCGTCAACGGTTGCCGCGATCGTTGTATGCTGTTGATGTGCTTTATTCATGGATTACGCGTCAGCGAACTACGGGGACTGCGGCTGGAGGATATTGACCTGGCTACCAACCGCTTACACGTATCCCGCCTAAAGAACGGTTTTTCGGTCCAGCATCCTATTCAAATCCGTGAGCGCATCGCGCTGAGCCGCTGGCTGGCAAAGCGCCCGGGCTACCTGGAACCTGATAGCCCCTGGTTGTTTCTTTCTCGCCACGGTGGGCAAATTTCACGCCAACAGCTTTACCGATTAATAAAGTCCTACGGTGAATTAGCCGGTATCGACGTCCAGGTCCATCCCCATATGCTACGCCATTCCTGCGGCTATGCCCTGGCAGATAGAGGGATAGACACCAGACTCATTCAAGATTACCTGGGCCATCGCAACATTCAAAATACCGTTATTTATACTGCCAGCAATGTTGAACGCTTTCGGGTAATACATATTTAACCCAACGCAGGCCACCGATTAACACTGGCACCGCATTTTTTACTTCGCGGGTGTAGCTAGCTGTGTAACAGCCAATATTCTAACGTTATATATCATAGTCGATCACGATGGGATATCAGGGGCTGACCTTTATTGCCATAAGCCAAGCTTGGCGGCACGATCATCGTGATACTGCCGTGATTTGGCCGCTTGGAGATCGCCGGTCAGAATATCCATGGATAGCGGCTCAGTAACTGGATGATCGAGGTACCGTTCCGTCAGCTCTGCGGTATGCCCCGCCATACTTGATGACAGCACGGCGGGGCATCAAGCGATTTCCAGCCATCAATCACAGGCAAACTGCTGGCTAATGTTTTTTCTCAACGAGAACAGTTCGCTGTCGTTTTTAACCTGTAGTTTGCGCATGGCATTACATTTGTGCGCGCTGATGGTCTTGATGCTGCGTTGTTGCAGTTCAGCAATTTCCCGCAGGCTCATCCCGTTGAACAAGAACGACAGAACATCATTTTCGCAGCGGGTCAGATGATGCAGGCTTGAAACATCTTCAGGATCGCTACGCGCCAGGTAAGAGCCGATCAATGGACTCAATACGCGCTCACCGTTAAATACCCGGTGAAAGAACTCTCCGACCAGTGGCAATTCATCCCCACGGGACACCACGCTGATATTGGCCACATCAAGCAGCTTGCACAGATCCTCGCCTGTCTGGCTGCGGGTGTAAACAATGACCCGTAACTCAGGCTGCTGCGCACACAAATTCAGTAGAACTTCACGGCACTGCGCGATGGTTTCATTCAGGCCATTGAGTTCGGTGATGAGAATATCGACAGGTTGGTACAGCAACCTTTCGGCAACCGCAGCCATGCTGGTTTCCTGCACGATAATCTCATTGGCGACGTTAAGCGTGCCAATAAAGCAAGACAGCCCAGTAAGTGTGAGTGGGCTGCGATCCATTAATGCCAAGCCAAGCGGCTTTTGTGACAACGGTTGCATAGACGACTCCTGTATAAATATCTCGTTGATTCCATCCAGAGAATAAGTGCATAGCGATATCAAAGGTTAGCGGGCAAACACCGGGCCGGTCTTTGCCATCCACTTGCCTTGCAAATAAAGTTCACCATCATTCTGAAAGCCCAGCTTGTGCATCGCATTACGCTTGTGGGTGCTAACGGTGCGGACATCACGGTGCATCATCAACGCCGCGGTGGTCACGCTTTTGCCTGAAAACAGGTGTGTCAGCACATCCAGTTCACGGGACGTCAAGGCTTTGCCAATAGCAGACTGACTGCTCAACAATTGCCGCACCTTATGGCTATAGCTGCGACACCCCGACAAGACCTGCTTTACGCATTGCGCCAGCGCAACTCCAGGCTCCTGTTTGAGCACCAGCCCTTTGATGCCTGACGCGGTCAGCAATTGCAGCACCCGAGGATCGTCAAGAGCGGTACACACAATCATCGCCGTGGCTGGCCAATGCTCCAGGCACTGTGCAATCAGCCTTAAACCATCCAGAACCGACTCTTCTTCACCACACAGTTCCATAATCAACAGCCGGGCCGGGCGGTGGCGCATCAATCCAGGGATTTGCTCCAGATTACTGACCCGCTGTACCTCGTCCGTCAGGCCACAGGACTGGGCCAAAATATTACGCATTCCAAGTGCAGTGATGGGGCAAGATTCCATTACAATCACACCGTCCCCTTTTAACCCATTAGGGCTGGGGGAATGCGCACTCCCTCTCTGATAAGTATGAACCATTGTCATATTGAACCTCCCATTTCTGCTAAATACCCTTTTTTACTTCCTTGATAAATTGGTGTGCAAAAATGTCATTCCCTCTCATATATATGAGGGTTATCTCTTCTTATTTTTATTGATCAAACAACACATTGAAAATATAGCCAGCTATCAAAAATTAATAAGCCCCAGGCAATTAACTCAACAGACACAGGTAAAGCTAAAGGGCCATAAAAAAATGGGGCCAGGTTTTCTTATGGCTAGAGGGTATTACTGGTGATTACTGATAGGTAAGAGCTACCTGCACAACCCCCTCAATACTGCCTGGGGTTGCCCCACCGTTAGTGCTAAAAGCGCGCGCCTTCAGCGGGAAGCTCGCCTTGTTGGTGGAGTGATCGACAAGCACGGTCATATCACTGCCGCTGCCCAACCGGCGATTAGCTCCTGATGTACTCCCATCAACCATTTCAATCTGCACAGCACCGGCAGGATTGACCGCGGCGTTCTTATACAAATCCGCGCTTTCATCCGCTGCCGTACCGGTGAATGTCGCAGTAACGTCAGTGGTTGAAACAGGGCAATCACTCAGATCCAGGCTGAAACTCTCCCAATCGCTCCCCGCCCCCGCGGTCAGAGTATGTGCCTTAACTTCCCCCAGATCGACATTGACATCGCCCCCCACGGCATCGACCGTACACGGCGAAGCTTTAACCGTACCGGTAATCTTTATGCGTGCATCGACCGCCGAAGCCGAGCAACTGATCCCCATACCACCGAGAGCCAGGCACAATGCAGTCGTTTTAAAAATTGCTTTCATATCCATAATAAATATCCTTCTCCATTTTAATTAAACTTATTTTCGCAGAAAGTCCGAGCTTTCCGATGCAAACGGGATTATTCCATTTTTACCGTAATAGTCGCGGTTGCCTCAAAGTCTCCAACTTTCGGTGCTTTGCCGGTCGTGCTGATAGGGTAGATGTTCAATGTCGTCTGACTATCACTATCGATATTACCCAAGCCATTCATTTCCATAGACAGTTTGTCCCCAGGCGAAATAACCTGGGTATTTCCGCCACGTTTTTCTTCAATTCTGATCGCAATATCATCATTATCCGACGTCACCGAACCATTAGTGGTGGTGGTCTTCAGGGCAGTAGGATCATGAGGATTCACCTCCCCCTCAAACAGCAAGCTGATTTTTGCGCGTGTCGATAGGTTGGTGCACTCCAGATACAGGGTTTCTTCATGTATCTGGACGGTACTTGGCTTTTGGCCTTTATCTTTAAAATCGGTGGACATAATGCTGCCAAAGGGCACGGTAATCATTGGGTTTTTAAGTTCGCATTTTTGCGGCACGGTGATCTTACCGCTCATGCTCACTGACGCCGTTGGCCTGTTCCCCCGGCCTACATTGGGATCCGAATTAATATAGACATCCAACAAGGGAGAATGGGTTATTGTCGAGGTGCCAATGACCGCCTGTCTGAAATAGAGATGAACCAAGCCTTGTGCACCACTATCATAGAGTACGCCCTTACAATCCTGAGGCCGGTTAAAAAAACCGTTCCCCCTCCATCCGTTGCCGGGGAAAGGCACAGGGAAATATTTATTGACGGCACCGGCAATATACACGTCCATAGCTGCAGAAAAATCATCGCTACCGCTCAATGAATAGAACTGCCTGCTACCATCCCCATCCGGCAGAGGCGCCCCCCTAGGGACAGCCATAATAAACGACTCTTTCATCCGAGTTTCACTACCGCAGTCGCAGTTGACCAGATACCCGTCCCCCTCGTTCTGCCACACATTTTCGGCCTTATTCACCTCATAAAAAGTCTTGCCAGCCGTGTTCTTATCCGGATGGTCGAACAGCTGATTAAAGGTAAAGTGATAACCCATAGTCGAACCTGCAGGTTCGCACTGCCCGATGGCTGCCTGCGCCGACGGCAGGATCCCCAACCCTAAGGCGATAACTCCCCCGATTGCTGAATAATGCACTAACGATTTCCATTTATTCATCATTAAAGCCTTTATAAACATTGGCCATTCATCAGACGGATCCCGGCGCTATCTTTTTGCTCCGGCACACTGTAAGACACTTGGCATTGTTGCGACGCGGCGTTGCCCCATTTGACCAGCAACTTGCCACTACCAGCCATCCCTGAGAGGAATACCTGACCACCGTCACCGACGATGCTGCCGTTATCTCCCCCATTGCTATCGGTTACGGTGGCACCGAACGGTACTGGCGCACCGCCCTGCCTCAACAGGGTCATCAATACCCGTTGACCGATATTAGGTTTGAACTCGGCACGCACTATGGCACCACGGGTTGGGATCACCGTCTGACTGGTTATCGTCATATCGACATCATCCGGCAGAGTAGTGGTGTTTATCGCAATATTGTTTTTGCGATATACCGTGGCATAAGGCACTACGGCATAGCCACGCCAGTCGGTAGTCACCCCTGATTGGTTGGCTATATTGACACCCTTGGCTCCCGGTGCTTTCACCAGCACCGCCGTCTCATTCATCTGTTGCGAGAGTGTCAAACCGTCTTCGTGCAAGAGGATCCCGCCCTGTACCCCGTAGTTGAGGCGTTGATCGGAACGGTTATAGCCATACCCCACATTGACTCTGCCCAAGCCGCCACGATAGCCAAGGCTGCTATTGCCGTAAGCCCCGACTCCCTGGCTGGTGTAGCCCTGGCTGACGTTATAGCTCAGGTTATTACTGGGTAATGCGGTACCATTAAGGCCGACTGAGTTACTGGTGTTACCTTTGCGGCTGGTATTCAGGTTGTAACTTGCATAGCTGTCAGACAGCCTTCCGCCCAATGGCATGCTGATATTGAAGGCGAGAATATGGTCGTCGTAGTTGACGCGTTCGCCGCTGCTGTCATAACCATCTCTGCTGAAGGTATAGTTCAGGCCATAGCTGATGCTGTTCCAGCTATTGTTATAGCCAACGCTTACCGACTGGTTACGGCGCCGATCGTTCCAGTAATCCTCGTTGTACAGACTGAGCGACAGTGAACCTGCACCTTCCCATAGCGCCTGGCTCATCGACAGTTCAGCACGACTCTTCTTGTGATTCTGACTTTGTGAAGTTTTGCCGCCGGTATAGGTATTTAACGTTTCCTGCAGGGTATAGAACCCCGCCGTCGAGTAACGATAGCTGGCCAAGGTGAAGCTGGTACCCGTTTCGACAAAGTTCTTGCCGTAACGCATACGCCACGACTGGCCACGCTCTTTGGCAGCAAATTCAGGTTTAGACCAAGCCTGGGTAACATCGGTAGAAAACGCGCCGATAACCCCCATGTTTTGCCCCCAGCCGAAAGCCAGTGCCTGATATTTGCTGGCGGCCTGCACGCCGCCGTAGAGGGTGGCGCCCCTCGGCAAGCCGTAGATCGCCGTGCCTTGAGTAAACAGCGTATCATCCACGTTACTGTTGGATGAACGATATTGGCCGCTGGTCAGGCTATATTTGAAACGCCCTTGCCGCTGTAACACCGGGACGGAAGCAAACGGCACCACTAGCCTTTGCTCGCTGCCATCGCTCTCTTTAATGCTCACTTGCAGATCGCCGCTGCCCGCCGTCGGGTAGAGATCGCTGATTTCAAAGGCCCCTGGCGGCACATAGCTCTGATAAATGACATAGCCGTTCTGGCGAACGGTGACCTGAGCGTTACTGCGGGCAATACCGCGTACCGTCGGCGCATAACCCCTCAAACTCTCTGGCAGCATGTCATCATCCGAGGCTAACTGACCACCACGAAAAGGCACGCTGTCAAACACCTCACTTTGAGAGGAGCTGTCACCCAGTATCAACTGGCTCTTCAGCGCCACGATGTCGCGTTGTAAATAGGTATTGATGGAATCCCAGTGGCTTTCGCCATCAGAGTCACGATTCCAGGTTGAGTAGTTACGCAGACGCCAGGCGCCGAGGTTGACCCCTGAACGCAGGTTGAGATAATAGCTATTGCTGTCCGAGCTGTTACTGCTTCGTGCCCAGCTGTTGGCACCGCTAAAGTTATAGTTAACCAACAGCGCCGGTATTCCCTGATCCCATTGGTCTGGCGAAACATAGCCACGCACGGTCGAGTTCAATGCCGCCTGGGGAATACTGATATCCAGCCGCTGTTGATTAAAACGGAACGAGGCCGATGCCTGAGGAATGATCTGCGCCAGATTAACGCACTGCCCAGAGGCCGGAATAGCGGGGAAGGAAGCGATCTTCACGCCCATTGCCTCCAGCATATCGCTGCTTAAGCAAGGCTGCAGGCTGTCCTCACCTGCCGGGCTCCGCTGCAGGGAGAAATCAAGATCCTGGGTATCGATCATCCCCCCATTCAGATAGATATCAACCCGGTACGTACCTGGGGCTTGAGTCCGACCATCTTCAAAAACCGTCAGATCGGCCCCTCTCTGAGACGGATTATCAAGCTCCAGCAGTGCCGGGTTAAAGTAATCGCGGGCCTGTGCGCTACCGGACATTCCCATTAACATGGCAACCTGACATGAGATCAACCACGCCAACGGGGTACGGTTAAATCCGCGCGAGCCTATACGCTTCGGGTTTTTCATCCATTTAACTCCATTTATCAGCCGCGCCAGTAAATTCCGGCAAGCCGCGTCCCTTCCCTGAACTACCTGTGCAGGGATTAGCTGTATTTAATCTGGTGAATGCCTTATATATTCCCGATGAACGGTTTAGTAATACCGCCGTAATCGTTAATAACTTCCCAGCTCAATGCCCCACCAGAGCTACCGTCGGGTAACTCGAAGCGTGCACTGGATTTCGGCGCAACCATGCTGACATTTTTCAGCGGACTACCATTAACCTTGACTGAGAACAGAGTGATAAAGTAGGGCGATGCATTGGTCACCTGAACCGCGTTACCGCTACGCTGCCAGGTCAATGTCTTGGCAGCATCCTCTAACGTACCGGGTAACCCCTGAGGGCGATAAATCAGCTTGATACGCGTCTTGACCGCAATTTGTAAACTGTTTTCCTGCTTCTTGGCTGAAGGAATAGATTTGATGTTCAGCCAATAGAGAGATTCTTTATCGGTCGGCAAATTCCCCCCGGCACGCACTACGCGTAGGATATTATTCTGCTCACCATCCAAACGGAATAAAGGGGGGGTAATGATAAATGGCGCCTTGGAGGTGTCCCCTTCGTTTGTATCAACCCAGGATTGGATGAGATAGGGCACCTTATCCGGGTTATTGATCCCCAGGGAGGCTTCTTTTTTACCACCGTCATAAACCAGGCGCGTTCCGCCGACAATAATGCCCGCCTGTACCTGCGCACCAAAGGTTAGTAACAGCGCTGCGACTATTGTGCTCCGCCAGACTTTCATTTCTTATTCACCACTTCGCCCATTGAGAGAAAGGCCAGGGGGTGACTTTCGCTCCCCTGACCAGCCTTATACCGCCCGTATCAGCCGAGCGGATAAAACTTACTGATAGATAATGGTAAAGTTGCTCACTGCATTAGCCTTGCCAGCAGTTACGGTGGCTGAAGTCGCGTAGTAACGTGCAACAAACCCGAGCACGTTATCATCGGTGCTGCTCAGCGGGTAAACGCTTGAATCCGTGTGCAGGTTAATCACTTTGTTGTTGTTGTCAGCAATCTGAACACCAACACCCGTGGCCACACCCGGCTCTTCGGTCAGCGCCAGAACGGCATCGTTACCTGCGACCTGGATACCATCAAAACGCACTGTCGCCGCTGTAACCGTATCTGGGCAGTTTTGCAGGATCAGGGAGAAATCCTTAGAGGCAGCAGTTACGCCAGCGCCACCTTTGAATGCGCCGACATACACTTTACCCAAAGTAACGGTCTGGTTTTCTGAGTCAGAATGCACGGTACAAGCTTGATCGATGATCTCACCAGAGAAGTTTACTTTGCCGTCTGCAGCGAACGCAGCGGTAGAGAACGCGGAGGCAGCCAGTACAGCCACGGCGAGCAGATTCTTGTTCATATACTACTTTTCCTTTTAAATAATGCACTTCGAATGCGCGCATTTGTTTATTTTTGACATAACCCTATGTCATTCCTTTTTATTTAGTTCATCGACTGAAAGCCGCCTCCGCAAATAGCGATAGGGCAGTAATACCTTTCCAGCCAAACGATTCATTTTGAACTAAAGTGACTCCTTTGGTTTAACGTGCCAAGGATGGCCTTATAACAAACAATGTTCAGATCAATGCTCTGACAAGTTGAATAATAAAAGAATTATTAACTGGATATAAAACAGGCAGGTTTTGCACTTGGCTTTTTATAGGTGTTTAAGTAAGAAAACACTTAAGGCTGGATGGGATTTTTTTAGGGCAGCAATTATTTAAATCGTTGTTATTTAATGCATTTATCAATCAAGATGGATTATTGAATAGTTAGTGTTGACATTATTTTTGAGTATCCTTAGAGTATGTTGCAATTTAGTTCAAAGTGACTCATTAGACATATTTCCTCATACTTCAATCACCATACTTCCTTAAACCTTCTGGCATTACTTGCCGTATATAACACCGTATTCTGAATATTCCTATGGCCAAGAAAATCCTGAATCAAACGCGTATCAATTCCCCGGTCCGCCAAGGCAAAACCGCAGCCATGACGCAGCATATGAGGATGTGCATTGACCTCCAGATTGGCCGCCTCACTGTAATTACGAATTAGCCAATAAATACGTTGACGTGATAAACGAGATCCCCGGTTAGAAAGAAACAACCACTCGCTATCCGCACCACGATAATGTTTTCTCTTGGCCATCCAACGCTGTAAACACTTCCGCTCGCGCACATACAAAGGATGAACCGTTGAGAAGCCGTTTTTCAATCGATGAATATAAATATTGCCACCTTCAAGATCGATATCTGATAGCCGCCAGCTATTGATTTCACTCACGCGGCAACCATGGATAAAACACATATAAATCAAACAGTAGTCACGTTCTGGATTCTTGCCTTTCAGCGTTGCCTCTAGCAGTTTTTCCACTTCGGAAGGCGTTAAATGTTTACGACTGGTCATAATACCTCTTTGACTTTTCACCAAAAGTATGTGGATTTTTCCTCCCTTTTATTTCCACAACAACGCTCAGGAGCATTAGCCCCCAACCTTCGGATAACATCCTGGATCCTAAGTGGAGTATAGCCGATAAGTAATCACGAAACAGCCTGGTCATGGAACAATGCTAATTGCTTATGATCTAACGCAACTTAGCCAACAATGAGATTAAAATCAGTAGTTCAGTTCAGCTGTAGGTTAATAAAGCATCAAGGTTAAATTATGCAACATAATAACAACAGGATGAATTTAATAAATACAAAATATAAACACCCAGATGAAAAATTGAATAACACCCATCTCCAACAGCCAAATGGGACGTTGAGTAGAGAGGCTTCCTACAGCGGTTCCATTAGAGAATAATCCCAAAATAAAAACATATAAAATAAATGTCAAACATAAGCCAAAACTATACAAAGAGGCATATCTATCGGAAAATACGTATATGAGTGGGTTGAAAATCAAACGGACCTGAATATATTCGCGGGAATGTACGGCAATAAAAAAGGGCACCGATAGACAGTGCCCCAACATAATACAGGAGGTATTAACGCGTTCAGACGGTAAAACCTCCGTCAAGGATCAGGCTCTGGCCCGTCATATAACGGCTGTCATCACCGATAAGAAACGCGGTGGTACGCGCCACCTCGCTGGCTTTGCCCAGGCGGCGCAGAGGAATCTGCTTGCGCAGCGCCTTCAGCGCCTCCGGCGGAATGGCCTGCGTCATCTCGCTTTCGATAATCCCGGGCAGCAGGCAGTTTACCCGGATACCAAAACGGGCCACTTCCAGCGCCAGAGATTTCCCCATGCCGATCATCGCCGCCTTACTGGCCCCATAGGCCGTTTGCCCGGTGTTGCCCTTGATGCCCGTCACCGAAGACATCAGCACCATCGCCCCCTCCCCCTGCGCCATCATGGCGGGCAGCAGGTGGTGGTTCCAGTAGAATATGGCGTTCAGGTTGGTGTCGATCACCTGCCGCCAGCGCTCACCGGTTTGCTGGATATGCAAATCATCCAGCGTGATCCCGGCGTTATGGATCACCGCAAAAGGTGCACCGAGGCGTGCCAGCAACGGCGGAGCCACAACGTTCACCGCCTGCTCGTCACTGCCGTCACAGACGCAGCTTTCCACCCAACCCGGCAAACCCGAGCAGGCTTCAATCACCGCCGTGCTGGCTGACTGAGCGTGACGGCAGGTGAACACCACGTTCCATTGCTTGGCCAGTTCTTCCACCAATGCGCGGCCAATCCCCCGGCTCCCACCGGTCACCAACACCCATTGTTTAGTCATGGGATTACTTTTGCGCATCGGCCAGGTTTTGACAGAGCTCACCCAGCGTCATAGTCGGCTGATTGATGAACATTTCTGCGGTGAGCGTTGCCCCGAACTCGCGTTTGGCCAATACCATCAGCTCCACATAGTCCAGGCTGTCCAGCTTCAACTGATGCAGGGGCATCTCTGGTGCCAGATCGGCCCTCTCGAGATCTTTGGCATCACAAATCATTTCCGTGACGGTATCGTAAACCTGTTGGTAGTTTTCCATGGTTATATCCCTATGTTAATGATCGGCCATTGGCCATATTTTCAAGGTGATGGAAGTCGCGAGCAGCGGATGCCACTGCGTTCTGGCCTCGATCACCGTGCGTAACACCAATCCACTGCTTTTGTTTCCGATGATCAGCATCGGCTGAATGCAGTAGTACAGCCGATCTTCGGGTGCAAAAAGCGTTTCTGGGTTGAATAATCGGGCGCTGAAGTGAGTCTCATGATGTGTCTGTACCACTGGGCTCAGGGCAAACACCTCAATCAGCGTGGTGGCCTGCAGCTCCGGCAGCGCCGTCGTCAGCGCCGCCAAGGTTTCCGGGGATTTCACCAGCAGTTGGAACAGCAGGGCGTCAAAGAAACTCCACGCCTGGGTGATCTCCGATGCCTGCCCCGGGAACGGCTGGCAGAGTGCCATCACCTCGTTAACGGTCAGCGCATGCTCGTGATCGCAAGCCACCAAGTCTAGTGATCTGGCCGGGGCCAGCTTGCTGCTGAAGCAGCTTTCCTGCGTGGCGCAATCCCGCAATTCACCGGTGATCTGCTTGCCGTTACCCGCTATCTGCAAGTGATACGGCGTCTGGCACAGCACCGGTCGGCGCATGCGGGTGCTGAAAACATAAAAGTCATGCTCCAACGGAGTCGCAAGCAACACCGCACTCAGATGACGTTTCATATCCAGCATCGCACGCATCCCATGGACGCTCAGTTGATCGGCTCCCATTTTACGTACGTGTTGCAGATCAAAGTGGATCGGGTTGTAGTCGCCGGAAAAGGCGGCCCACTCCTCGGCATCGCCCAAGGTGTAGTTGAAGATCATGCTCATGCCCGCCCGATAACCAACGCCGCGTTAGCGCCGCCGAAGCCGAAGCTCAGATTCAAGATGTTCTGTAGCCGTGCCGGGCGATGCCCTTCGCTGACGTAGTCCAGATCGCACTCCGGATCGGCATTTTTCAGGTGACAGGTGGCGGGCATCAGTTGATGCTGTAACGCTTGCAGGCAGATGATGGATTCAAAGCTGCCGGCCGCCGCAATCAGATGCCCGGAGTAAGACTTGGTGCTGGAAAGCGGCGTGCTGTAGGCCGCCTCACCGAAGGCCAGCTTGATCGCCTGGGTTTCATTCAGATCGTTGAGGGGCGTAGAGGTGCCGTGCGCATTGATATAGTCAATCTCCTCCGCCGTCACCCCGGCCTGCCGCAAGGCGTGCTGGATGGTTGTCACCCGGGCAATCTTGTCTTCCGCCGGGGCGGTAAAGTCGAAGGCATCAGAGTAATTGCCGTAGCCCTTGATTTCCCCCAGGATGGTTGCCCCACGTGCCAGTGCGGCTTCGCGCTCTTCCAGGCACAACACGGCAGCACCTTCGGAAAGGACAAAGCCGTTGCGATCGAGGCTGAATGGGCAACAGGCCTTGCTGATGTCGTCCTGCTCACTCGTCAAAGCACGCAGCACATCGATATTCCAGACGGCAGTGTCGCTGCTTAACGATTCCCCTGCCCCAGCCAGCATCATCGAGGCACGGCCACTGCGGATCACCTCAAACGCATCGCCAATGGCGATCGTTCCGGTGGCGCAGGCCGCAATCGGGCTATTCTGATAGCCGCGCAGGCCCCAGAACAGGCTACAGGCGGCCGTCGCGACATTCGGCATGGACAGGAAACAGCCAAAGGGTGAACCCAGTCCTGCACGCAAAAAATCCTCATGATTGTTTTGTATTTCATCCTGGCCCGCCCAGCCGCTGCCGATGATGGTGCCGCACTCCAGCAGATCGTAATAGGCCGCCGGGCTTTCCCCATGGAAAGCCATCTCCATTGCTTCGCGGGCCGCCCCCAAGGCTAACCGGGCAAAGCGTGGCAAACGGCGGCGGATCGCGGCAGGCACCCCTTTCAAGTCAGGTTCGTCGTCTATCACCCCCAAAAAATGCGACTGGATCCCCACGGCAGATTTATCGTAATAGCGATAACCCAAGCGGTAATCCATCATCGCCGCCCAGCTTTGCTCGGTATCCATCCCTAATGGCGTGACCGCACCATAGCCTGTAACCACCACGCGACGTGGCAAAACATCTCTATTCATGATCTCATCCTGTTATATCACCGTCTTTTTCCACACCGCCGCCCAACGCCAGCCACAGCTTCATGGTGGCATTGAGGTAGTTGTACTGCAGATCTGACAAATTGCTTTCAATGGTCAATAACGCATCCTCGGCCTCCAGCAAGGTCTGGAAAGAGACCGCACCGGCCTGATACTGGCTGTTGGCCAGCGCCAAACGCTGCTGACCAAGCCGCAGGTTGCGTTGTTGATTGATTTTTTGCTGTTGATAGCTAAGCCGTTGCGACATGGCGTTATCCACGTCGGCCAACGCGTTGTAGACCTGGCTGCGGAAAGTGATCGCCGCCTGCTTGACGTCCAAATCGGCTATTTCGATGGTCAGTTGCACGGTATTCCAGTTCAGGAAGGGTAAAGCAACACTGCTCCCCAAGCTTCTGCTCGGGTTACTGAACCACTGCTGAAAAATCGTGCTGCCCGCATTGAGTGAAGCACTCAGCGAAAGCGTAGGATAGAAGTTCAAGCGCTCCACATCCGACCCTGCCAGCGCAGCACGCAAGTTCTTTTCTGCCGCCTGCACATCAGGCCGACGAGCAATGACGACTACCGGCAAAGCGCTCGCTACCGGCACTTCCTGATTGATATCCAGGGAAGGGCGTTCGGCCTGACGATCGGTGGGCGAACGGTTGAACAGGATCGCCAGCGCATTACGGTTCTCTTCCCGCTGTTGTTGCAGCGTGCGGTAAGTGTTCTCACGATTAATCAGCGATTGCTGCGCCTGTTGCAGGTCGAGTTGCCCGGCGGCACCGGCGTCATAACGGGATTGCACCATCGCCAGCGTCTGCTGGCCAATTTCCAGCCCCGCCTGCTGTTGCTTGATTTGCTGATTAAGGTTGGCGATCTGCCAATAATACTGCGCCGTATTGCCGATGAGCGTCAGCGCGGTGTTTTGCCGATCCTGTTCCTTGGCCTCAGCCTGCCACTGCGCCTGCTCCCTGGTTCGCGCCAGTTTGCCCCACAAATCCAATTCATAGCTTAGCTCCAGCCCGCTGTTGTAAGACTCTGTGGAGTTCGTATTCTGTCGCAGGTTCTTGCTATTACTGACCCCGCCGTTTGCCGTCGCGGTTGGCGTCAAGTTGGTATTCTTCAGCCCGGTCGCCAACCTCGCCTGCTGGAGTTGCAGCCCGGCAATGGCCAGATCGTTGTTGCTGGTCAGCACCCGCCCAATCAGCACGGAGAGCTGCGGATCGTCGAAGTTATCCCACCAATGCTCGGTGTGTTGCAGAAAATCGCTCCCGGTCTGCTGCATCCGCCACTCGGCAGGTACTGACAGCATTGGCCGCTGATAGTCGCTTTTCGTCAACGAGCCACAACCGCTCAGCAGCAGGGGCAACAGTAGTAGAGGGAGTTTGCTCTTCATCATTCGCGCGCCAACGCCTCCGTGGGATGCAGACGCGCCGCGTTGCGCGCCGGGAAAAAACCAAAACCCAGGCCGATCAACGCCGAGAACCCACAGGCCAGCACCAGCGGCGGCCAGGTAAAAATCATGGTGAACTCCTGCGTCACCAGGGAGAAAATCACCCCGGCCAGCCCGGAGCCAATAATGCCGATCAACCCGCCCAACGAGCAGATCACCATCGCCTCAATCAGGAACTGACGCATGATGTCTGCGGGCCGCGCACCGACCGAAAGGCGTATGCCGATCTCATGGGTGCGTTCGGTGACCGACACCAGCATGATGTTCATCACGCCAACCCCACCCACCAGCAGAGAAATCCCGGCAATGGCGGTGATCAGCAGCGTCATGGAATCCGAGGCTTTACGGATGGCCTTGGTCATCTGGTCATTGGTCTGGGTGAAAAAGTCGCGCCGGCCGTGCATCTGTTCCAACAGCCGTTCGACGCGCCCCTGTGCTTCGATAAGCGAAGTCCCTTCGTGCACACGCAGCATAATCGACTCGATCGGCATATCGCCGGACATGCGCTCCAGCACCGCGGTATAAGGCATCCAGGCACCCAACATCATGCCGCTGTATTTACCGCCTTTACGTTCGGCAACGCCGATCACCCGGTAAGGCGTACCCGCAAGCTGAACGATCCCGCCCTCAGCCACTTCATCCGGCTCAAACAGTGTGTCGCGTAATTCCGGATCGATGATCACCACCGGCTCACGCTCATCCAGATCGCGCCGGGTAAAGCCGTTGCCGGAAAGGAAATTCAGGCCCTGCACACGAAAATAGGCGTTGCTGATACCGGAAATCGAAGCCATCGCCTCTTTGCCACCGCGCACTGCGGCCACGGTATTGCTGACCACCGGCGACACGCTGTCGACATAAGGCTGGTGCTCCAACAGCTCAACATCAGCCACCGTCAGCGAGCGGGCGAGGTCCGGACGCGGTTTATCCCACCCCAGGCCGGGGCGAACATCTAACGTGCTGGTGCCCAATTGGCTAATTTCATTGAGTATATTTTGCCGAGCGCCCTCACCCACCGCCATTGACGACACCACGGAAGAGACGCCGATAATGATGCCCAACATCGACAAAAAGGCCCTTGCTCGGTGCCCCAGCAACGCACGCCAGGCCATCTTGACCGCCTCTTGCACGCTCGGCCAAAACGGGTTGCGCCCGGTAGCCGCGGCAACCGGCAGCGCAGGTTTGGTTTCCTGTAGGACTAGCACCTCATTACGCTGGTCGGCCACGATCTCGCCGTCGCTGATTTCGATGATGCGCTGCGCCTGATTGGCCACGTCCCGATCGTGGGTGACGATAATGATGGTATGCCCCGAACGGTGCAGCGAGTGCAGGATCCCCATCAGTTCCTGGCCACTGGCACGGTCGAGCGCACCGGTCGGCTCATCGGCCAGAATAATTTCCGCCCCGTTCATCAACGCCCGCGCAATACTGACGCGCTGCTGTTGCCCACCGGAGAGTTGTGCCGGTTTGTAATCCATCCGGTGCTGCAACCCAAGCCGGGTGAGCAGGTATTCGGCCCGCGTCTCGCGTTCTGCCGCAGGCATCGCGGTATACAGGGCGGGAACGGCGACGTTTTCGGCAGCACTCAGATAAGGCATCAGGTGATAACGCTGGAAAATAAACCCGATGTACTGGCTGCGTAACTGGGCCAACTGCTCACTGCTGGCGAGTTGGGTGGAGATACCTTTGATCTGCATCTCGCCCTGTGTGGGCTTGTCCAGGCAGCCGATGATATTCATCAGCGTGGATTTCCCCGAGCCGGACGCGCCGATAATCGCCACCATTTCGCCACGCTGAATGGAGAGGGTGATATTTTTCAGTACCGCCACGGTCTGCAACCCGGAGACAAAATGCCGAGAGATGCCGCGCAGTGCGATCAAGGGAGCGGATGACTTAACCATTGCTAGCACTCCCGGCTGAATGCTGCACCAACACTACGCGATCGCCCTCTTTCAGCCCCTCTTTCACTTCGGCAAACTGGCGGTCGTTCAGACCGATGCGGATCCAGCGTGATTCAAGCTGTTTACCGTTCATCACCTGTACCTGATAACGATCTTTACCCTGCTGTTCACCAAAGGCGGCCACCGGCACGCGCAGGGCATTTTTCACCTGTTCGGTGATAATAAAGACCTGGGCGGTCATCGAGGTGCGCAACAGACGTTTGCTGTTGGCAATGGCAAACACGCCGCTGTAATACACCGCCGAGGCTTGCTGATTGGCAGAACCTGACGAGTTGCCTTCCTGCAAGGCTTCGTTCGGGGCTTCCTGGATCGAACCCATCACGCTGTCGTAGCGCTGTTTTGGATCGGCAACAACGTAGAACCACAGCGGTTGCCCCACGCGCACCTTCAGGATATCGGTCTCCGAAATACGGGTGTGCACCGTCATGGTGTCCACATCCGCCAACACCAGAATGGTCGGCACGGTTTGTGACGACACGATGGTCTGCCCTTCTTTAGTGACGATCCCCAGCACTTCACCGTCGATCGGCGCGACGATGCGGGTGAAGCCCAGATTGGCTTTCGCGGTTTGCTGCTCCATCTGCGCCTGAACGATCTGCGCATCGTTGACCTTCAACTGGGCAAGCTGGGTTTGGTACTGCGCCTGCGCCTTCTCCAGATCGCTTTTCACGCCTGAACCATCGCGATCCAGCTTCATCTGACGCTTCAACTCCTGCTGATACTGCTTGAGCGTTGCCTGGGTGACCTGTTTCTGCGCCTGAGCGCTTTGCAAGGCAGCCTCCGATTTACGCAACTCATTCTGTTGCAAGGTCGGATCGATTTCCGCCAGCAGTTGCCCTCGGGTGACGCGATCGCCCTGCTTCACATACAGCTTTTGCAATTGTCCGTTAACCTGCGCACCGACGCTGACCTGCAGAGCCGGTTTGAGGATACCGGTGGCCAACACGGTTTTCTCGATATCGCCACGGGCGATCTCTTCGATGTCATAGGTATTATTCTGCGTAGGCCCAACGATGAACCAGGCGATCGTGCCGATCAACACCACCTGACACAGCAAGGCAATCGGCACTAGCCTGCGTTTATCCATGCCAAACATTTGCAACTTCATTAACTCATCGCCGTGGTTAACGCCGCTGGCGCTTCAAGCTCCGTGGCAACGCTCACCACATGGCCGTTACTCACGCGGTATACCCGATCGAACATCGGTAATACGCTTTCGCTGTGCGTCACGGTGATCAACGTTTTATGCTGCTCGCGGCAATGTGCCAGCAAGGTGGTCATCACCTGGTGCGCCGTTTCCTCATCCAGGTTGGCCGTAGGCTCATCGAGCACCAACACCGGACGATCGCTGTACATAGCTCGCGCCAGCAGCAGACGCTGGCGTTGCCCAAGAGATAGCCCTGCATGGCTTTCGCGGATCAGGGCATTCAACCCCCCCGGCAGTTTTTCTATCACCAAGCTCAGATTCAGCCCTGCAAGGGAGCGCTCGACCTGCCGATGTTTGCGCTCATCAAACCTCTCATCAAACAGGGTGATATTTTGCAGCACCGAGGCATTGAACAAGATGTCCTCCTGGCTTTGCAGGAAGAACAACGCGTGCACCTGCTGATAATCGAGCGGCTGGCCATCGACAATCACCTGCCCCTGCTGGGGTGTCATCAGGCCGGTCATCACCTTCAGCAAGGTGCTTTTTCCTGCACCCGACTCACCCACAATGGCAATGCTTTTCCCCGGTTTGAGCGACAGGGAAAGGTCGTGCAATACCGGTTGCTGGGCGTCATAGGCAAAGGCGATATTTTTATAACGTAACTGCGAAGTGAATTTAGGGATGGGGGCAGGTAGCGCATCCTCCGCCCTATCCTGTTCAGACCGCGACGGGAACAAGTCTCTGGCGCGGGTATCAATCACGTGCAGTTGGTTCTTTTGCAGGACGGAGTAGAAAATCTTGGTGATATAAGAGGTGAAGATTTCACGCACAAAACTGTAGGCAAAGAACTCACCCAGCGTGATAGTGCCGTTTTTCAGCAACGGCAGCGCCAGCAACATAAAGAACACCATCTCCAGGCTACCGATCAACTGATACAGACTGCTTTTGACCTGCTCGTACATCTTCTGCTGTTGGCGACAGGTAAACAGCGCCAGAGCAAACTTGGCGAACATCCCTTTACGCTGGCTGTCCAACCCGGCGGACTTGATGGTGGAGAATCCTTGAATACTCTCCAGGATAAAGTCGCTCTGCTCGGCGGTTTTTACCTGCAACTGCTGGGTGTAGAAACGGTCACGATAGATGGCCCAAACGCTGACCAACCCCATCAGGGTGACCCCCACACCAGACACCATGGCCAGCAGCGGGCTCATGTAGCACATCACCGCCAGTGCGATAGCGCCGATGATCCAATCGGTACGCAGGCCGTTATCCAGTTCGATTTTAGTCCCCGACGCCATCTGCCAGTTGGAAAAACGGCTGAAGACTTCGCCCGGTGCGCGTTTATCAAAGAAGTTCAGCGAATTGCTGAGCAAGCGCGAGAATCCAGCCACGCTGTTGATCACCACAAAGCGTTTGATAAAGCGCTCGGTGATCCAACGCACGCCGAAGGCCAGCGTGGTCGAAACGACAAATGCCAACAGGAAGTAGAAGTAAGGGAAGTCGGTTTCACCTACGCTGGAAAAAACCTGATTGATGGCGCTGCTGACCATCGTCGGCATGATAAACAGCGTTAAAGAGATCAGAAACGCCAGTATCATCAGCCGGTAAATACCGGGGATACGCGCGGTTTCTTTCAGGCTCATGGTATCGGACGCACTGAGGCGTTTACTGGGCTTAACATTGGCCAACGCCTGAGGGTCAGGCTGGGCTTCACTGTCCAGTACCAACGCATAACCGCTGATTTCCATTTTTAGCGCATCAATAGGCAACAGTTGCTGGCCAATGCCTGGGTTCATCACGCAAACGTGATTACCTTTACGGTAGGCCAACACCACATAATGGCTCGCCCCATAATGCAAAATGGCGGGCAGCGGTATTTCCGCCAGTTCACCGTGCTCGAAGGCAACGGGATAGGCGGGCATCGCCAGCTCAGCCATGATGTCGCACAGTGTGGCCAACGAGGTGCCGTGCTGCGAGGCAGGATAGCGCTCACGCAGGCTTTCCAATGGCGCACTGATGCCCTGCGTTTCCGCCATCATGGCGATGCAGGCCAGTCCACATTCATTCGTTTCGCCTTGAAACACCAGCGCCGGGATTATCTTTTCCATGATCTGACTTCTTCAATTTCCAGGTTATTCATTGATAAAAAATAACGAATGTGAGTGCCATAACAGCCAATCTTCAGGGTGCCTGACGATCGACGTTTCAATCAGTTCCGGCAGTTTGGCTTTCAGGTTGCAGGCCGCTATCGGCGGATAGATGTGGATCTTTATTCCCTGATCGTAATACAGGTAATAAGAGACCACCTGCGCAGACAAGGCTCTGGCGATTCGAATAACGCCGCTGTGCAGGTTGGCCGGGCGATCAAACAGGCGACAACGGAGCTTCGCCGTTTTTGCCTCATTGGTATTGACGGTGTAATCCGGCGAGATATCGGGGAAAATCATGATATTGCATTGATGATCGGCCGCCGCCATAATCGCGCTCGTCAAATTACCAGCAATCGCCCGGTTATCGTCATGGATAGAGCAGTAAGACAGGTTAATTCCCGCTTGCTGTCGCGTTCTTTCCTGATAGACCTCTGCACTGGCAGAAACCACTACCGTTGCCTGCCCCGGAAAAACCCCGGCCCCTACCATGCCAGCCAGCACGTCAGAGACCATATGCAGCGGTGCAAGCACCACCGGTTGCCCTGCTCTGTGCAAGGGCTCAACTACCGCGTTGAGCTGCACCTGACAGTGCTCCAACTGGGCCAGGAGCTGGGCATTACCGGCATAGGCAGCGGCCAGATCCAGCAAGCGACGCCGCTGACTGATCTTGGCAAAATCCACCTTGCGGCCATCGTTAATCAGGCATTGCTTATTGGCTGCGGCCACAAAAGCACGCCTGCGTTCCCCCCGGTTACTCAACCGCAGCCAGCGGCTAAGCGCCGCCAGCCCAAGAAACCAACGATAATCACCATGCCGCAGCAACCAGCAAACGGTCTTGTTCTGTGCTCTGCGCAACGGCAAAAAACTCCGCGCGACTTTTGCCAAGGCATCTCTCCATGCCAGGTAAACCCACACGGCAAAGAAACGCATTATTGCTCCAGCGGTTTATCATGCTGCAGCAGCGACAGCAGGTGATCGGCAAACTCAGGGAAATCGCGATCCTGCAGGGCCAGCCACTTCTTGCTGACGATAAAGGTTGGGGTCGCGTTGATTTTGTAGTGATCGGACACGGTGGTCATATAGCGCAGCAACTCTGCGACCTGCGGAGTTTGACTGGCAGCGTGATAAGCCGCGAGGTCGATACCGTTCTCCGCCAACCAGCTATCACGGTGTTGAGGATGACTCAGATCGCTTTTTTGTTTGATGACGGCGTTATAGGCACTTTCACGGTGCTGCGGTTCAATGCCCATCACCGTCAGGGTGGCAAATAATGGGGCGAAACTTGCCAGGCCATTGCTCTGTGCATTATTGAGATGCAGGCGGACCAGTTTTGTACCTACTGGCATACGCGCTTCCAGCTTGGCAATATTCTCTTCGTTTATGGCACAGTAGTGGCAGCCGTAAGAGAATATCTCGACGATGGTATTACTCTCGTTGATCGGGCTATTTTTGATCTCGTCATCGCTGACGGCAACCAGAGCTTGCTGTTCGATGCCCTGATTCAATACAAAATAGTGGAAATAGGCCGTCGT
This sequence comes from Serratia sp. ASV30, assembly GCF_016428815.1. Classification (NCBI taxonomy): domain Bacteria; kingdom Pseudomonadati; phylum Pseudomonadota; class Gammaproteobacteria; order Enterobacterales; family Yersiniaceae; genus Serratia; species Serratia sp. ASV30. The sequence continues at coordinate 143,903 of NZ_JAELTL010000003.1, forward strand.
GATCAACGAGGAAATAACGATAATCGCCAAGGTGTAAATGAGAAGCAGCAGGGGTCTTTTGAACATAAACCGTACATCCTAAAAAAGGCACACCAATGAGATCTTATAACGGAGGGATAGCCATTTTTATTTAGCACGTAGCGCCGTTGGCAAGCCAACAGCCATTACATCCCTGTCCATCAATAAGCACCATTTTCAAACAGGCCGATGCAAAAATCCTATCGCACCAGCCCAAACTTATATCCTGAAACTCAGGAAGAGCTTACGGTCGACCAGCCGGGCAGTTGGCAGGATCAACAGAGGAGCTAGTCTGACTCACAATTCGGCCATTCTTATCCAGGCAAGTTCTGACTACATAGCAAGCACCACCAGCGCCACCCACATACTCAACAGCACAGACTCTTTTACATTTACCACCAACAATTGCACCTGCATCTAAGGTATTAACTTTTTTCACAGTATCGTCCTTTTTATAAAAGTGAAACAAAAACAGCCCGAGTAACATCTATCATCAGTGATAGAGTAATCCTGCGCTTGATATAAAGGCACGATTAACCATACCTTTATTAAAGCGCAAGAAATTAGGTCAAACTGAATTATTTCGTTCTTTCAAAAGAGTTATGACCCAAGGATAGCCCGACGTTTAAATCAGATCAATAATAATTTTTGTGGCAATTGACACATTACAAAAAAATCATAACACCGCTAATACAGGATGTTTCTCGTTAAACGATAAGATTGAATACAATAAAAAATACGCCACTAGATATACCGTAAAAAATAACAATAGTTAATAAAGGATAATTCCCTGAGCGTAAAATCAGCCCCACCTCAAGAACGAAAGATATTAAAGAAAATCTAAACGGTATTACGAGGTAATAATCGGAAGGAGAAAGCGGAGCAACTTGCAATGTTGATAACGCGAGGTGTACGGCAATGGGCTTTTTATCATAGCCAACACAATAATGCGGAAAATGATTCAGATCATAACCAGGAATCATCTTAATCCGTACCATCATCGGCATCCTGCCACCGCGGGTACTCATTATCTTAGTCGGGAAATCATTAGCGTTGATAGATTAGCCATAGCCAAAAACCGGGCCGACGGCATCAACTGAAGATAATTTACTCACATTGGCAAACGGCATACTAAGCTTGAAGAGTCTACGAGTGGTTGAAACTGAAGGAAACAATATGGGTTGCGCACGTCCGCTAGTGGGTAAGGGGAATAGCGCCGGGAGTGCGTGAAATCCGAAGTGGTTGTGTCCTACGGTCACAGTAGCAAGATTAAGTTCTCGCAGCAGCGTGAACAAAGGCCGGAGCTGGCCTAGACGAGCGGTAAGACGTGATGCATATGGTCAACGAGTTAACTCATCGCTCCCCCTAAAATCCGATCCTAAGAGATTGCATCGTGAATATAAAACTGGTTGCCGTTGTGCTTTGCACACTTTTTCTTACTGCCTGTGACAGAGAGACGCCGAAAGAACCCGCAAGCGTCCGTCCGGTGAACATTTTTGAGGTTAGCAACAGTGCCCAGCAAGGAGTACGCATCTTCCCTGCCAGGATTATCGCAGGTGACCGTACCGACCTGGCCTTCAAGCGCCCAGGGCAACTGCAGCAATTGCTGGTGCGCGAAGGGGAACGAGTCAACCAGGGGCAAGTGATTGCCGAACTAAACAGCAATGACGCACGGCTACGGTTACGTGACCGGCAAGCCACGTTCGATCTGGCACAGGCTCAATTCAATCGTTTCGCCACCCTGAGTGCCCGCAATGTTATTCCCCGTGCCGAACTGGACGTTCATCGCGCAGCGCGTGATTCGGCCCAGGCCGCCTTGAAGTTGGCCAGGGAAGAGGTGAGCGATATGCAAATCCGTGCCCCCTTTACCGGTGTGATTGCCACGCTCACTGCCCGCAACTATCAAGTGATCCCGGCAGGCCAACCGATAGCGACCCTGAACTCGCTGGATTCGCTGGATGTAGTATTCAGCATCCCTGAAAATCTGTTCATTGTGATTGATGAAAACAATGCACAGTACCAACCTATTGTTCTGTTGAACAACTTACCGGGCCGCGAGTTTACCGCCCGCTATAAAGAACACACCACCAATACCACCGCAGGCTCATTGACTTATCAAATGACCCTGACCATGCCGCGCCCACAAGATCTGCCAATGCTCTCGGGGATGAGCGGCAGCGTGAAAATCAACCTCGGTAATCTGGCCGGGGCTTCGCAGAAGGCCAATGTCATTGTGCCCGTCGAGGCGGTATTTAACCCGGATAACAGCCCACGCAATCAACCCCACGTGTGGGTGATCAAGGAACGTGATGGCAAACTGTTTGTGGAATCTCGTCAGGTTGAAACCGGGCAACTGACCGCTAACGGAATACAGATCGTCTCCGGTCTGGCCGATGGTGAACGGATCGTCGCCGCCGGTACTCGCGAACTGCGCCCCAATCAGGAAGTGCGCGCCTGGGTCCGTGAGCGAGGTCTGTAATGAAACTGACAGAGAATTTTATCAACAACGGCACCCGAATCTGGCTGGCGATCCTGTTGCTAGGTATTGGCGGTGTGCTGGCGTTTCTCAACATCGGCAGGCTGGAGGATCCGGCCTTTACCATCAAGACTGCGGTGGTGGTCACCCGCTATGACGGCGCTTCGGCCCAGCAGGTGGAGGAAGAAGTCACCCTGCCGCTGGAAAATGCCATTCAGCAGCTGCCTTATATTGATAACGTCACCTCCATCTCCAGCGTGGGGCTGTCGCAGATCACCATAAATATCCGTGCTGAATACGGTGCCGCCGAACTGCCACAAATCTGGGATGTGTTGCGCCGGCGCATTGGCGATGCCGCGATACGGTTACCGCCCGGTGCCAGCCCTCCGATAGTGAACGATGACTTTGGCGATGTGTACGGCTTCTTCTTCTCGCTATATGGCGACGGCTTTAGCAATCAGGAGCTGCGCAACTTTGCCGAGCTGCTACGCCGTGAGTTAGTGGTGGTGCCGGGCGTGGGTAAGGTGGGGATTGTCGGGGTGATCCCGGAAGAGGTGCAGATTGAGATTTCCCGCGCCCAGATGACCGCCGCCAATATTATCCCACAGCGGCTTTACGATCTGTTGAGCCGGCAGAACGTGGTATCCAACGCCGGGGATTTGTTGGTGGGCAGCGAGTCGATCAGGCTGCATCCCACCGGGGAATTTGCCAGCGTGCAAGAGTTGGGTAACTTGCTGATTAGCGAGCCGGGTAGCCCGCGCAGCGTTTACCTGCGCGACATCGCCACCATCAGCCAGGGCGTAACCCACTCCCCCAATAATATCTACCGTGCCAACGGGCGGCCTGCGCTCTCCATCGGCGTATCCTTTGCCCCGAATGTGAACGTGATTGTGGTGGGCGAGGCGGTCAAGGCCCGGTTGGCCCAACTGCAAGCCGAACGCCCCGCCGGGATGGATATCAGCGTTTTCTACGATCAGTCCCATGAAGTAGAAGGCGCGGTGAACGGCTTTATCATGAACTTCTTGCTGGCGCTGCTGATCGTGGTCGGCACCCTGCTGATCTTTATGGGGGTGCGTAGCGGGCTGGTGATCGCCGCCTCGCTGGCGCTGAACGTGCTTGGCACCCTGCTGATCATGAAGCTGTTCAACATTGAGCTGCAGCGCGTTTCGCTCGGGGCGCTGGTGATCGCCTTAAGTATGTTGGTAGATAACGCCATTGTGATCGTCGAGGGCGTGCTGGTTGGGCGGCAACAGGGTGAGAAGACCCTGCAGGCCATTAATAACGTGGTCAAACGCACCATGTTCCCGCTACTGGGGGCGACGGTGATTGCCATTCTGGCGTTTGCACCGATCGGCTTATCCAACGATGCCACCGGGGAATACTGTAAGTCACTGTTCCAGGTGCTGCTGATCTCCCTGATGCTGAGCTGGTTCACCGCCTTGACCCTGACGCCGGTATTCACCAAATGGGCGTTTGAAAAACAGAAAATGGCCGAGCCAAAGCCCGATGAGCCGGTCAAATCGCCTTATGATGGTTGGCTGTTCCGCGTCTATCGCAATCTATTGGGCAAACTGCTGCGCCAGCGCACCATTACGTTGGGGGTGCTGGCCGCGTTGATGGTCGTCTCGGTGATCGGCTTTGGCAACGTGCGCCAAAGCTTCTTCCCGCCGTCCAATACGCCGATCTTCTTCGTCGATCTCTGGCTGCCCTACGGCACCGATATCGCCTACACCGAAAAGATTGCTGCCCAAATCGAACAGCATATCCAGGCGCAAGACGGTGTCAGCGATACCATGGTCACCATCGGCCAGGGTGCGATGCGCTTTATGCTCACCTACAACGCGCAGCGGCAATATTCCAATTATGCACAGATAATGGTACGAGCCAAACAGCTCAACCAGATCCCCGGTATGATCGGCCAAATAGAGGGCTACGTACGCAACAATTACCCCCAGGTGAACGCCCAGGCCAAACGCATCATGTTCGGCCCTTCGAATAACAGTTCCATCGAGGCGCGCTTTATCGGGCCGGATCCGAACGTGCTGCGAACGCTGGCGGCCAAGGCAGAAACCATCGCCAGCGCCGACCCCAATGCCGACGGCGTTATGCACGACTGGCAACAGCGCAGCAAGGTCATTCGCCCGCAGTTCTCGGATTATCTTGGCCGTGAATTAGGGGTGGATAAACGCGAAATCGACAGTGCGCTGCGCATGAGTTTTGGCGGGATCACCGTCGGCCTATACCGTGATGGAACCCGGTTAATGCCGATTGTGTTAAGAACGCCGGACTCGGAGCGGTTGAATGCCGAACGGTTGAACGACGTGATGATCTGGAGCCAGGCGCGGCAGGCGTTTATTCCTATCGACAACGTGGTCAACGGCTTTACTACCGAGTGGGAAGATCCGCTGATCATGCGCCGGGATCGCAAACGCACCCTGACGGTTCAGGCCGATCCTAGCTCCCAGAGCGGTGAAACCTCTGCCGAACTGTTGCAACGCATCAAACCGGGTATCGATGCCATCCCATTACCGCGTGGCTATGAACTGAATTGGGGCGGCGACTATGAAAGTACCAAGGAAGCCCAGGCCGGGTTGTTCACCAGCCTGCCGGTGGCCTTTGTGATCATGTTCATCATCACCGTGCTGATGTTCAGCTCGCTGAAAAATGCCGTCGCGATCTGGCTGACCATTCCACTGGCCTTGATTGGGGTAACCGTAGGCTTCCTGCTAACCGGTATTCCGTTTGGCTTTATGGCGCTGATTGGCCTGTTGAGTTTAAGCGGCATGTTGATCCGTAACGGCATTGTATTGGTAGAGGAGATCGGGTTACAGCGACAGGAAAAACCGATCCTGGAGGCCATCATTGACGCTTCTACCTCGCGTTTGCGCCCTATCCTGCTGACGGCCTTTACCACCGTACTCGGCCTGGCCCCACTGCTTAGCGATGCTTTCTTCCAGAGCATGGCGGTGGTGATCATGTTCGGCCTGGGCTTCGCTACCGTGCTGACGTTGTTGGTGCTGCCGGTGATCTACAGCTGTATGAACTCCGATAAGCAAAAGGTCACACCGCAAACCGAGAGCTAAGACTTAAGTAAGGGCACTGCATAAGCCCGGTTGAATATTTGTATTCGATCGGGCTATTGCAAACGCGGGCATTGGTTTACTGTGTAGCCAGTTCAAAACCAAACACGGAGAAGTGCAAAGTGATTAAAGAAACAATCTTGGGATGTTCGCTGCTGTTGGTCTCTGCCACAGCGTTGGCCGGGGGTTGTGACAGCCCGCGTACCCCTTATGACGTGACCTACTGCGCGGCATTGGAGATGGTGCAGTTGGATCAAGAGATCAATGTGCAATACAAAAAGGTGATGGGGCTACTGACTCAGCCGCAAAAGCAGACGCTGAAGCAGTCGCAGATCGAATGGCTGAAAAATCGGGACAGTCAATGTAGCGACGACTCCATGATCAATGTCGCTTGCTCAAACAAGACCATGCAAAGCCGTATCGATTTTCTGAAAAGCGTAGAGCGGGAATGCAAGAGTACCGGCTGTGACAGCAAAAAACTGGCTCAACAGCAGTAATAGGATCGGGGCGCCGACGCTGCGCCCCGACTAAAAAATCACTATTTGGTTAACGCGATAATGCCCAATGTCAGGCCAGCCACCGCTGCCGCCCCGCCTGCAATCGCCCCTGCGGTTTCCCAGTTATCCTGGGTGGTGCCTTTCATACAGGTATTGGTATGAACCAGACGGCCTTGGTCATCATAGACCGGTACGCAAGGCGACTCGGTAGCACACCCAGACAGTAAAACGGCCAGCAGGCCCGCTGCAATAAACTTACTCATACTCACACCTCGGCGTTCAACAGCCAAAAAAACATCAAATGAATGAAAATCGCGCCACTGTACCACCGATACCTATAGCGATGGATCCGGAATAGTCGCAAAATGTGTGAGGGTGAAACAATTAAGACCGCCAGGATCGCTGTTTCTGCTTGATCATCTGGATTGGCTGAAATCGCTTAAGTTAAGGCTTGCAGGTATTTTTTCGCCGCATGTCATCGATCAACGCTTCTGCTTGCGATTTTGACAGCTTACCGAATACTTTCTGCATACTCTCACAGGTGGGTAACTCACTTGATGTATTCGCAGAGGGGGGATTATAGAAGCTCACAATCCCGGCACCGAGCACCATCAACACAGGAATGGCAAACTGGAACAGCTTAAGTTTGCTGTAGGGCACCTTCCACCGACGCGTTGCATCATAGCCCTCAAGGGATACCAAGCTGCCATAAGGTATGAGGCAAGCCGAGGTTCGTTGCATGCCGTAATCTTTTTCTGCCCGCTCCCACAGATTAGCCGGGATCACCAGGAATCTCAGCGTATCGTCGATCGCACCTTGAAAGAATAACCGGAACACATAGCGGCTTCTCATCAGCCTTTGCAATCTTTCCAAATCGGCGTCAAACATTTCACTGCCCGCTTCGGAACAGTTAAACAGGTGCTCTCGCCCCGCAAAGCAAACGGTTGCAACTTCATAATCATCGTCAATCTCGACGGTCAAAACGTCAGGCCCCAAATACTCCGCCAAGTATTCGAGAAATACGCCCATACCCTCCGTCCAATCCAGCGCGATGTCAAACACGCTGCTGAAAACATCAAGATAATCATCCTCAGGACCACAACCACTGAGAATGTCCGGGTGACGCGCAATAAGCGATGCTTGCACCTGGCTCACTTTGGTTTGCTTAGGATCCTCAAAGAGCGAACTGAACTCTTCCCAGGTTGGCCTATTCATTGGGAAACCTCCTTGTCGCTTTTCCAGCTCCTCACTCTATCAGCACAATGGCCGAGGGAGCCAAGCAAAATCAGTACGCTCGACTTCAATCTGGGGGATCAAGACGATTTATTGTTTATAGCCGAAATGTTAGCATTACCGGGCGGCATATGATGCTGCTGCACTACCTCTCGTATTATCGCGGCTGCTGAACCCCGATAACACCGATGAGGCATTAACATGACTGACATACGTGGCCGGGCCTGGCGCCTGGTTAATAACAAACGCAACAAACACCGTGAGATGGGGGATTTTCAACCCAAGTTCACCAAAGAGAAGCGGTGGAAAATGCTCTACACCCGCTCACATAAAATAACGCGAGCGAGTCAATTAGGCATAGAGTATCCGCAGATATCCCTCGCCGTAGCCCGGCGTAACGCACTCGATGAGATCGAATAACCATGAATGTGCTGTTTGTCTGCAGCCGTAATCAATGGCGCAGCCCTACCGCAGAACGTATATGGCAACGGACTCCCGGCCTGACCGCAAGGTCGGCCGGGACCAGCCGTCATGCTATTAAAACGGTGACGCCGGAGTTATTGCGCTGGGCAGATATGATTTTTGTCATGGAGCAAAAACACAAAAACCGGCTGGTGGCCGAGTATCGCCGCCTGTTGGAACACAAGCCGCTGCACGTTCTCGATATACCTGATGACTACCAATATATGGATCCCGAACTTATCACTCTACTAGAGCAATCTACTGAGCCATTCCTGTTGCCTTTCATCCTGAAATAATCTTCTAGGGGACATGTCCCCGTAAGTGGTGGATGCCAGTAAACGCTCTCTGCTCATCCAGATTAACCTTTCCTGAATTCCAGATTCAACGTACGAATAATCAATAGGATAACGTCATCGTAACGGTATCTTTATAGCTCCCCGCCGGCACATTCTGTTGTGATGGATCGGTAGCATAGAAGACTCTCAATTTTTGCTCTTTGCCATTGCCCTCCCCCGCGGCTTGATTTGCATCCCATACCTGAGTATGTAATTCATCTTTATACATCTGGTAACGTAAAAAAGTATCCGAGGTCTGCGATTTCATCTGGTGCCAACCAATGCTGTCGTTCCCCCCCTGAAAGCTAATGGTATAGGGCGTCGTGTTAGTACAACGCAGGGTAATATCTTGCGTTTGCGTCAGTTCCGATGAAAAGGCGCCATCAAAATGCACATCGGGGGTATTGATAATGCGGCAGTCGTCTTTCAGCGTTGCCGTCAAGGTAACCGTCGGGTTGTTATCGGCGGTCAAGTCAAGATCAGGGATGAGGGTGCGGCCAGAAGCCACCTGCCCGTTGAGACGAAGAGTAATGTTATCAGAGTAAGCTCCTGGTATGGGAGGCGATAAGGCAATCTTTTTCGGATCGGTGGTGATATGCACATGCGCAACGTAATCATACGGTCCACTGGGGATAGGCCATATACGACCTTTACCGCATGTGCCCTTTGTTGCACAATCATCAGGCATTTCTCCATCGGTGACTTTCTGAAAAATCTGCGGCATCAGAGAAGGAACAGATGCATCCGTTCCCCAATTGTAGGTTATTTTTTTATTCACCGTATCGACGCAAAGCAGATTGGACCCATGATTACCAAGGCAAAAGACAAAGGGCAATAAACTTTGGTTCGCCTGATTTGCCGACATGGCCAGAAAAGAAGTCGCGCTATTATGCTGCTGCTCTACCACTAACCCGATATGCTGAGCATCTTTGGTGGTGATATCGGGAGCCTGATCGCACCAGACATGAACCGCTTGGCTGTAATCCTGTGGGGTATCGGCCAGATCCAACGGAGAAACTGCCCCACCCGCAGTGAAATCGACTACTTCATCTGTCCAACTAATATCACAGATCTTAGACCAGTTTATGGTAATAGCCCAAGTCGAAGGCACAAAAGTCAGGCTAAGTGCCAGCAAAAGAAAATGCAGGGTTATTGTGCGCATGTCGCTACCTCAATGCCGTGTTTATTTTCTGCTGAAAGCTGGAAGGAACACCGTTTTTGTCCATCCGAAACCAGCGTGTAAGCCTCGGTCACCCGCGGCCTTTTCATTGAAACCAAGTCACCATTACCCAACAGCGCGACGGTATGGTGATGTTGATCCTGGATCTCGCTTCCTGATGTGAAAGTCACTCCACGTGGCGGAACAAGACGCAGCAATACTTGGTCATTCAAGTTTTGTAGGGAAAACTTCGCGCTGTAACCCGAGTTTTCCGGCACAAAGAAACTCTTTCTCACGTCAGTGACATTGACATCTTCAGGCAAATAGGAAGGATCGATCGTGACCAGATTTTTTTCATAGGGGACGACGTCACTGATAAAACCAATCCCCTGATTATTCGTTTTGCCTTTCAAGGCTCCATCCAGGTAATACGGGACCCCCTCTACGCCATAGGTGTCCACTTTGACAAACGCATTTCCCACCGTTTTGGTGAAAAAGACGCTTTTATCCATAAACACCACACTCCCCTGCAGCCCAGCCCATGGCGTCAGATCCCGGTAACCATATGCCCCACCACTGGCGCTGAACGCTGGCGTTTTCCAAGTGGCAGACATATCGCGATAGCCCATGTCGGCATTTCTCTCGCGGCTATAATTCAGATCCCAATCAACCCCTAGCTCTGAACCGGAGTTATGCGTCAGTGAAACGACATTCGTACTGGCGTTACTGTTGCTCTGCATATTTTGTACACCGATTCGGGTATTACTGCCGAAAGGAAGTGATATCCCTAGCATAAAGTTATCCGCCCGGTCCTCAGAGAAGGCTTTACTGTAGGAAATCGACAGACTGAAAAGGTTGGCGACAAGGGTACTGTAAGACAGATTGGCTATTTTATGCGTAATGCCAATATCATCGCGCTGATATATAAGCCCAGCCCCCAGGACGCCAGGCGAAGCGCCAAGTGCATAAGAAGCAAAGATCTGATCCGAGGCTAATGCACTACCGTAATCAGAATCAAAACTGTCCAAATCCCGGTAGCCGCCGCTTGAGCGGATGTGACTGATGTTAATATTGGCGCGCTGAAATTGTTTGCTGTAACCAAGGTATTCTCTGGCACCTCGCCGCGAGTATTGCGCATCACTCATGGTAACCGTGGCATCAAGACGGCCCCAGCTATTCATATTGAACTGGACTCCGCCCCCCATCATCTTCAACCCGTCCGCGCCCTCAATATGGGAAAGTGCGGTGAGGCGGTCGGTCATACCATAGCGATAAGTACCACTGAGGGCGATATTCTTGTATTGATCATCCTGCCAACCATAATTGTAGCGCAGCGCTCCAACTGAAAAATTGAAGTCGCTTAATCCAGGACGCAGCATGTCAGTCTGGATACTGTAAGGAATACGGCTAGAGACCTGCCGACCATTCGCATCGGTGGTCACTACCGTCATAGTTCCATCACCATTAATAAAAGGGATATTGTTGATAACATAAGCGCCAGGATCGACATGAGAACTGGCCGAACGATAGCCATTCACAAAAAAGTCTAGCGAAGAGGGCGTCGAAGCAGTGCCTCTCAGACGCAGAGAGGGATAAGTGACAATATCGGGGCGTAGCGTGTAGTCCCGACGGAGCTGAATTCCCCCCATGTAGACACCACCAAAACCATTGCCCGAATCGGTTTGAATGTCACCAAGTATCAGTTTTTGTGCACTGTTGCGATTATTGAAAACCCAACTGGTATTCAGCCGCTTGAATCGGGAATAGCCGTGCCCTCCTTGATGGAGATCGATATACTGCCCGGAAAGATTCACGTAGCCAAAGTGATTAAAGTAGCGCCCGTTCATCCAGGAAGAGAAATAACTACTGTTACGAGGGTGCTCATCATAAATATCGTAATCAAAAACAAAGCCTGGAGTTACATTCTCAGCGTAATAGGGGGAATTCCAGCGATCCGGGATTTTAACGAGCTGTAATGGTACCCAATCTGGAGGGATATCAATCGCCAACTCCAGCGTTTTGGCATTATAAATGGCGGTGACACCGCTGATTTTGCTGATGTCCACATAGTGATCTTTTACCTGATAGCCTGCATAACGAATGTGTAGGCTGTCCAGAGTCTCTGTAGGCAGAGCAATCACACTCCCATTCATGATGACCCGCTCAGGAGAGGGCAAATGTTTCCCATTTTCGCTAATATTGACCATGAAAATATGGTCCTGCCTTGCGTTGTTCTGGGCGGGAATAGTGTCAACGTAGGTTGCTGCATGAACCATCGCCGTCGGTATTATGATTAGCAGAGATACCGTAATCTTATTCATTATCATTTCGCTCTCGCTCTCAGCCAGGCGCAGGGAAAATTGCTGCTACTTATCTGGATGGATGAATTTCCAAAGCGCTTGCAGCAGCTGGAATTAAATGATCATGAGGGAGTACGAACGCCATTTTGGCATTTGGCAAAACATAGCTGACGGGAATATCCTGGTGATAGCATGCTTTTTTTCCACATTTAAAATCAATGGAGGTGATTTTTACGTGCGTCTTATCCTGTCTCTTATACACATCTCCGAGCCCACGAGACAGGAGGTATCATCTCGGATGCCGTCTTCTGCTTGAAAATAGGGGGGGGGGGGGGGGGGGGGGGGGGGGGGGGGGGGGGGGGGGGGGG